>NZ_JBHYMC010000022.1:0-105069 GCF_042742535.1 Streptomyces sp. NPDC058880 | reverse complement strand
GCCGGGGTGCGGCCGCGTTCACGACGCCACGGCGCCGCCCTTGAGGAGTGCGGCTCCCAGCGGGGTCACGGTGTGCAGGACCGCATTGCCGCGACGCAGGGTGGTCACCAGGCCCGCCTCGCGCATCACGCAGGCGTGCTGGCTCGCGGAGGCCAGTGAGACCCCTGCCCGGCGGGCCAGCTCGCTGGTGGTCGCACCGTCCCCTATGGCCCTCAGCACGACCGAGCGGGTGTGCCCGACCAGCTTGCCCAGGGTGCGCTGGCGCTGCTCCTCCACGGGGCGTGCCACCTCGCCGCTGCCCGGCGCGGAGGCCAGCTGCGCGGCCGCCGGGTAGACGAGCACCGGCGGCAGTTCGGGGTCGTGCAGGGTGACTGCGGTGCGCCGGCAGAAGAAGGAGGGCTGGAGGAGCAGCCCGCGCCCGCGCAGCCGTACGTCGCGGTCCACCGGGTAGTCGCACTCCAGCACCGGGGCCTGCCAGCGCAGCATGGGCGGCAGCGAGGCCAGCAGCTCGTCGGCGCCGCCGTCGAGCAACGCGCGGCCGCGTGCCGCCCGTTCGGCTTCTATCTGGGCCTGTATGTGGGTCCAGTACGGCTCCACGGCCGCCCGATGGTAGGCGCGCAGCTCGCCCATCAGCCTCGGGAGCTGCTGGGTGCCGCCCTCCATGAAGTCCCGCAGCCGTGGTGTCACGGGCGCTCCGGCTCCCAGCAGCTGGAGCTCGCGGCGCATCCGCTCGGGGCGGATCCCGCGCAACGCGTCGAGGCCCACGTCCCACCCGTACTGCCCCTCCACAGGGGTCAGGAAATCGGGGAAATAACCGCGACTCGGTATGAGCATACCGAGCGTGCGTGTTTCACTATTCAACCTGCTCCGGGTTTCCGTACGCCATTCACCGAACAACCGGGCATCGCGCCGGTCTCTTAAGCGGTGAAAGCTGAGAATCGTTTCCCACAACGCATCGGGACGCCCTGCCATCCGTACGCGTGCCAGGTCCACTCCAGTGAAATGGATACGCAGCACCGAACCCCCACCTGTGCAACCGCAATCCCCCCGCCCCATGAGTATGCACGCAGTCACACGTGGTCACCACGCCCTTTCGGCCACAGTTGAAACCCCTTTCGGCAGGGGCGTGACAACCGAAATGCTGTACTCCGCCGGGCACACTCCGGTGCGACCGAAACGCTCCGCGAAGGCCGTGGGGGGCTTTGCGGGGCCTGGCGGTCGGTCGCACCGGGAAGCGCCGACGTGCCCGGCAGAATGACAGCGGCGGTGGACGGGTGGGGATCCGTCCACCGCCTGCTGGCGTAAAGGTTTGTTGAACAACAAAACTGAGGCGCGCCCGCCCCCGGGCAGTCAGGGAACCCGGGGACAGGCGCGGTTCATGGGGCCCCGGCGCGGGGCCGGAGGGTCAGCGGCTGTCGCTGCCCTTCGCCTCGGCGGCGGCACGGCCGGCCTCCAGGCGCGCCACCGGAATCCGGAAGGGCGAGCAGGAGACGTAGTCGAGGCCGACCTCGTGGAAGAAGTGGACGGACTCGGGGTCACCGCCGTGCTCGCCGCAGACGCCGAGCTTGAGGTCGGGACGGGTGGCCCGGCCCTGCTTGACCGCGTGACGCACGAGGGAGCCGACGCCGTCCTTGTCGATGGTCTCGAAGGGCGAGACCCCGAAGATGCCCTTCTCCAGGTACGCGGTGAAGAAGCTGGCCTCGACGTCGTCGCGGGAGAAGCCCCACACCGTCTGGGTCAGGTCGTTCGTGCCGAAGGAGAAGAACTGCGCCGCCTCGGCGATCTGGGCGGCCGTCAGGGCGGCGCGGGGCAGCTCGATCATGGTGCCGATGGAGAGCTTGAGGGTGGTGCCGGTGGCGGCCTCGACCTCGGCGATGACCGCGTCGGCCTCCTCGCGGACGATCTCCAGCTCCTGGACGGTGCCCACGAGCGGGATCATGATCTCGACGCGGGGGTCGCCCTTGGCGTTCTTACGCTCGGCCGCGGCCTCGGCGATGGCCCGGACCTGCATGGCGAACAGGCCGGGGATGACCAGGCCCAGGCGGACGCCGCGCAGGCCCAGCATCGGGTTCTGCTCGTGCAGCTTGTGGACGGCCTGGAGCAGGCGCAGGTCGTTCTCGTTGGCGTCCTTGCGGGACTCGGCGAGAGCGACGCGCACCGACAGCTCGGTGATGTCGGGCAGGAACTCGTGCAGCGGCGGGTCGAGCAGGCGGACGGTGACGGGCAGGCCGTCCATCGCCTCGAAGAGCTCGATGAAGTCCTTCTTCTGGAGCGGCAGGAGGGCACTGAGTGCCTCGTCGCGCTCGCCGTCGGTGTCGGCGAGGATCAGGCGCTCGACCATCTCGCGGCGTTCACCGAGGAACATGTGCTCGGTGCGGCACAGGCCGATGCCCTGGGCGCCGAAGCGGCGGGCGCGCAGCGCGTCCTCGGCGTTGTCGGCGTTGGCGCGGACCCGCAGGCGGCGGACTCGGTCCGCGTACGCCATGATCCGGTGCACGGCGGCGACGAGCTCGTCGGCGTCGTCGGCGCCGGCGTGCATGCGGCCCTCGAAGTACTCGACGACCGGGGACGGCACGACGGGTACCTCACCGAGGTAGACCTTGCCGGTGGAGCCGTCGATGGAGACGACGTCGCCCTCTTCGATGACCGTCTCGCCGACCGTCATGCGGCGGCGCTTGGTGTCGACGTCGAGCTCCTCGGCGCCGCAGACGCACGTCTTGCCCATGCCGCGGGCGACGACGGCCGCGTGGGAGGTCTTGCCGCCGCGCGAGGTGAGGATGCCCTCGGAGGCGATCATGCCGTCGAGGTCGTCGGGGTTGGTCTCGCGGCGGATCAGGATGACCTTCTCGCCGGAGCGGGACCACTTGACGGCCGTGTAGGAGTCGAAGACGGCCTTGCCGACCGCCGCGCCCGGGGAGGCGGCGATGCCGCGGCCGAGCAAGGTGGTCCCCTTCTTGCCGCCGGCCCCCTCGTCGAAGCGCGGGAACATCAGCTGGGCCAGCTGGTGTCCGCTGACGCGCTGGAGGGCCTCGGCCTCGTCGATCAGGCCCTGGTCCACGAGCTGGGTGGCGATGCGGAAGGCGGCCCCGGCGGTGCGCTTGCCGACACGGGTCTGGAGCATCCACAGCTGGCCGCGCTCGATGGTGAACTCGATGTCGCAGAGGTCCTTGTAGTGCGTCTCCAGCGTCGTCATGATCGTCATGAGCTGGTCGTACGAGGCCTTGTCGATGGCCTCCAGGTCCGCGAGCGGCACGGTGTTGCGGATGCCCGCGACGACGTCCTCGCCCTGGGCGTTCTGCAGGTAGTCGCCGTAGACGCCCGCGTGGCCGCTGGCGGGGTCGCGGGTGAAGGCGACGCCGGTGCCGGAGTCCGGGCCCAGGTTGCCGAAGACCATGGAGCAGACGTTGACCGCGGTGCCCAGGTCGCTCGGGATGCGCTCCTGGCGGCGGTAGAGCTTGGCGCGGTCGGTGTTCCACGAATTGAAGACGGCCTCGACGGCGAGGTCCATCTGCTCGCGGGCGTCCTGCGGGAACTCGCGGCCGGCCTCCTTCGCCACGATCTTCTTGAAGGCCTTGACGAGCTTCTTGAGGTCGGCGGCGTCGAGGTCGGTGTCGACGGTGACCTTCTTGGCGGCCTTGGCCTCGTCGAGGGCGTCCTCGAAGAGCTCGCCCTCGACGCCGAGGACGGTCTTGCCGAACATCTGGATCAGGCGGCGGTAGGAGTCCCACGCGAAGCGCTCGTCACCGGCTTGGGCGGCGAGGCCGGCGACCGACTCGTCGGAGAGGCCGATGTTCAGGACGGTGTCCATCATGCCGGGCATGGAGAACTTGGCGCCGGAGCGTACCGAGACCAGCAGCGGGTCGTCCGACTGCCCGAGCTTCTTGCCCATCTTCGACTCGAGGGCGGCAAGGTGGGCGCTGACCTCGTCGCGCAGCGCGGCCGGGGCCGAGCCGCTCTCGAGGTAGACCTTGCAGGCCTCGGTGGTGATGGTGAAGCCGGGAGGGACCGGCAGCCCCAGGTTGGTCATCTCGGCGAGGTTGGCTCCCTTGCCGCCGAGAAGGTCCTTGAGGTCCCGGTTGCCCTCGGTGAAGTCGTAGACGAACTTCTGATCTTTGTTTTCCGACACGGGTCTCGACTCCTCGAGGCTCGGTGGCTGCCCTGACGGCCAGGAACATACCCAGATCGAAGGCTTCTGGGTACGTCCACTTGGCCGTCATACGGCTGTAACCACCCGTGCGCCAGCAGATCGAAAGTAACTCAAGGGTAACCAGAAAGTACGAAGAGCGTTCAGATCCCGAAGAGTGAAGGGACCCCTGAGGCCTATTCACGCTCGGATGAGCGATCATCGATACATTTGCGTTCAACTCTTGAACACACAAAGGGTGGCACCCAGTGCCACCCTTTGAAAGTCTTACCCGTGACTTACGTGCTCATCTGAGCGAAACCCCTCCCATGCGTGGCGTATATCACGCACCACGGAGGGCGATTTGTCAGCCTCCGGAGGTGTCCAGTTCGGCGTCCTCACTCACGCCCGCGCAGTCGTACGGGTCCTTCAGCCAGCCGTCCGGCAGGACAACTCGGTTGTTTCCGGACGTCCGGCCGCGCGGGCCGTCGGCACTCTCCGGCCACGCCTGATCCAGATCGAGCTCGCTCAGATGAGCGTTCAGCTCGGCCAGCGACGAGGTCACCGCGAGCTTCTTGCGCATCTCGGACCCGACCGAGAAGCCCTTTAGGTACCAGGCGACGTGCTTACGGAAGTCGATCACGCCACGCGTCTCGTCCCCGATCCACTCCCCCAGCAGCTGGGCGTGCCGGTGCATGGTCTGCGCGACCTCGCGCAGCGCCGGCCGATGGAAGTCCTCGGGTCGCCCCTCGAAGGCCGCCACCAGGTCGTTGAACAGCCACGGCCGCCCCAGGCAGCCGCGGCCCACGACCACGCCGTCGCAACCGGTCTCGCGGACCATGCGCAGCGCGTCCTCGGCGCACCAGATGTCGCCGTTGCCGAGGACCGGTATCTCCGGGACGTGCTCCTTGAGCCGCGCGATGGCGTCCCAGTCGGCGGTGCCGCCGTAGTGCTGCGCGGTGGTCCGCCCGTGCAGGGCGATGGCCGTGACCCCCTCCTCGACGGCGATGCGGCCGGCGTCGAGGTAGGTGAGGTGGTCGTCGTCGATGCCCTTGCGCATCTTCATGGTCACCGGCAGGTCGCCGGCCCCGGCGACGGCCTCGCGCAGGATCGCGCGCAGCAGGTGGCGCTTGTACGGCAGCGCCGAGCCGCCACCCTTCCGGGTGACCTTGGGGACCGGGCAGCCGAAGTTGAGGTCGATGTGGTCGGCGCGGTCCTCTTCGACGATCATGCGGACGGCTTTGCCGACCGTCACCGGGTCGACCCCGTACAGCTGAATCGACCGGGGCTTCTCGGTCTCGTCGAAGTGGATCAGCTGCATGGTCTTCTCGTTGCGCTCGACCAGGGCGCGGGTGGTGATCATCTCGCTCACGAACAGGCCCTTGCCGCCCGAGAACTCCCGGCAGAGGGTGCGGAACGGGGCGTTGGTGATGCCGGCCATGGGTGCGAGCACCACGGGGGGCTGCACGGTGTGCGGGCCGATCGCGAGGGGCGGGGGGAGCGTGGTCATCCGCCCATTGTCCCGCATGCCGAGGGGGTCGTGCGGACGTAGCATCGGCGCATGATCGAGCCGAGTCACCGGCAGCGCAGGATCGTCCTGGCGATCTGCTGCATGAGCCTGCTCATCGTCAGCCTCGACAACACCGTGCTCAACGTCGCCCTCCCGTCGATGCGCCGCGAGCTCGACGCCTCGGTCGCGGGACTGCAGTGGACCATCGACGCGTACACGCTCGTCCTGGCCTCGCTGCTGATGCTCGCGGGCTCCACGGCCGACCGGATCGGCCGCCGCAAAGTGTTCGTCGCCGGTTTGCTCGCCTTCGGTCTCGGCTCGCTGCTGTGCTCCCTCGCCCCGAGCCTCGACTGGCTGATCGTCTTCCGGATGGTGCAGGCGATCGGCGGTGCGATGCTCAACCCGGTCGCGATGTCGATCATCACCAACACCTTCACGGATCCGGCCGAGCGAGCCCGGGCCATCGGGGTGTGGGGCGCGGTCGGTGGCGTCTCCATGGCGGCCGGCCCCCTGATCGGCGGAGTGCTGGTGGACTCCGTGGGCTGGCGCTCGATCTTCCTGATCAACCTGCCGATCGGCCTGGCGGCGCTCGTACTGACCCTGCGCCACATCCCCGAGTCGCGGGCGGCCCGGCCGCGCCGTCCCGACCCGCTGGGCCAGGTGCTGGTGATCGCGCTGCTCGGCAGTCTGACGTACGGAATCATCGAGGCGCCCGCCGCCGGCTGGCGCTCGCCGCTGATCATGGGCTGCGCGGTGGTGGCCGCCGCGTCCTTCGTCGGGCTGCTGGTGCACGAGCCCAGGCGCACGGAGCCGTTGATCGACCTCCGGTTCTTCCGGAGCGCTCCGTTCAGCGGCTCGACGATCATCGCGATCAGTGCCTTCGCGGGGCTGGCCGGCTTCCTCTTCCTCAACACCCTCTACCTGCAGGACGTACGGGGGCTCAGCGCCCTGCACGCCGGGCTGTACATGCTGCCGATGGCCGGGCTGACCGTGCTGTTCGCTCCCCTGGCTGGACGGCTGGTGGGCAGCCGGGGGCCGCGGATCTGCCTGCTGATCGCCGGAGTGGCGATGGCGTCGAGCGGCCTGCTGTTCGCCCTGTTCGAGGCCGAGACGTCCAACCCGCTCCTGTTCACCGGATACGTGCTGTTCGGACTCGGCTTCGGCATGGTGAACGCGCCGATCACCAATACCGCGGTGTCCGGGATGCCGCGGTCCCAGGCGGGTGTCGCGGCCGCCATCGCCTCCACCAGTCGGCAGACGGGCGGCACGCTGGGGGTCGCGATCATCGGCTCGGTCCTGGCGGCCGGACTCGCGGGCGGCGCCGACTTCTCCGGGGCGGCCCAGCCGGCCTGGTGGATCATCACGCTGTGCGGGCTGCTCGTCCTCGTCGTAGGCGCGGCGACCAGCGGGAGCTGGGCACGGGCGACGGCGGAACGCACGGCCCGCACCCTGGAGGGCTCCGCCGAGCCCGCGGCGGCCGTGGGGTCTCCGCGCGGCTGAGGCCCGAGGGCTGCCCCGGCACGGGCGACGCGGGGAGGCGGCCGCCCCGGGCGGACGCGCGCCGCGGTCGAAGTCCTCGTTCGAGGCGCCGCCCGGCCCCGAGGGGGCTCGGGGGCGCGTCCCTTGAGCCTGCGGGCTCGCCGACACGCCGTCCGGGCCTCGTCGAGGGCGGAGGCGGTGTCACGCCCGGGACGCCGCTCCGGTCGGAGTGACGCCCACGTTCCACCCACCTCGGGCCCGCCTCGCGGCGACGGCCTCTGAGGGGCAAGGGTCGGCGTCCGTTCGGCAGGGCCTTCGCCCGCCAGGTCGTCCGCGACCGGGGCGAGCACGCTCGGGCCGCCCCGGTCAGCGGGCGATCGCCGGCGGTCCTGCACGCCCACCCGACCCCAACGGGTGACAGATATTGAAATCTGTCACCCGTCATGCCATTCTCGTTCCATGACGAAGAACGAGAGCACCGACACGACCACCGCCCCCGCTTCCCGGCGCCTGGGCACCACCGGCCCGTCCGTCTTCCCTCTCGGGCTGGGCTGCATGGGGATGTCCGCCCTCTACGGAGAGGCCGACCGCGCCGAGTCCATCGCGACCATCCACGCGTACCTGGAAGCCGCCCCCGAAGGCACCGACACGCTGCTCGACACCGGCGACTTCTACGGCATGGGCCACAATGAACTGCTGATCCACGAAGCCCTGCGGACAGCTCCGACCGCGGCCCGCGACCGGGCGCTCACCAGCGTCAAGTTCGGCGCGCTGCGCACGGTCGAAGGCGGCTTCACCGGTTACGACGGCCGCCCCGAGGCCGTCAGGAACTTCCTCGCCTACTCGCTCCAGCGGCTCGGCCGGGACCACATCGACGTCTACCGGATCGCCCGCGTGGACCCGGACGTCCCCATCGAGGAGACCGTCGGAGCCATCGCCGAAGCCGTCCAGGCCGGGCACGTGCGCCACATCGGTCTCTCGGAGGTCGGCGCCGACACCCTGCGGCGAGCCGCGGCCGTGGCCCCGATCTCCGACCTCCAGATCGAGTACTCCCTGGTCTCCCGCGGGATCGAGGCGGAGATCCTCCCGGCCGCGCGCGAGCTCGGCATCGGCATCACGGCATACGGCGTGCTGTCGCGCGGCCTGATCAGCGGCCACTTCACCCGCGACCGCGCCCTGGCCCCCGGCGACTTCCGCGGGATGAGTCCCCGCTTCCAGGGCGAGAACCTCCACCGGAACCTGGACCTTGTCGACGCCTTGCGCAAGGTCGCCGAGGACAAGGGCGTGAGCGTCGCCCAGACCGCCATCGCCTGGGTGCTCTCGCGCGGTGCGGACATAGTGCCGCTGGTCGGGGCCCGGCGCCGGGACCGCCTCGGCGAGGCACTGGGTGCCATGGACGTCACCCTCAGCCCTGCCGACCTGGCCGCCATCGAGGAGGCGGTGCCCGTGGGCGCGGTGGCGGGCGAGAGGTATCCGGCGGCGCAGATGGCCCACCTCGACAGCGAGCACTGAGCTGGCGGTACGGTCGTACCCATGCCACCCGCTGCCGCCGAGCCCCTCACCCCCGAGCGCATCCTCGAGACCACCGAGGAGGTGCTGCGCCGTTTCGGCCCGGCCAAGGCGACCGTGGTGGACGTGGCGCGGGCCCTGGGCGTCAGCCACGGCAGCGTCTACCGGCACTTCCCCTCGAAGGCCGCGCTGCGCGAGGCGGTCACCGACCGCTGGCTCGCCAAGAGCGTCGTCATGCTGGAAGAGATCACCGCGGCTCCGGCCGGGAGCGCACCCTCGAAGCTGGAGGCGTGGCTGGAGGCGCTGTTCGAGGCCAAGCGGCACAAGGCGGGCGGCGATCCCGAGCTGTTCGCCACGTACACGGTCCTCCTCGCCGAGAACAGCGGGACGGTGGAAGACCATCTGACCCAGCTGATCGGCCAGTTGACCCGGATCATCGCCCAGGGCGTCGCCGACGGTTCGCTCGCGGCCCCCGACGTACCGGCCGCGGCCCGTGCGGTCTTCGACGCGACCGGCCGTTTCCACGACCCGCAGTACGCGGCCGAGTGGTTCTCCCCCACCATCGTCGCGGAGTTCGAGGCGGTCACCGCGCTGGTGATCCGGGGCCTGCGCGCCTGAGGCGGGCCGGGATCATCCCGATCAGGCCGCCTCGCTCGGCTTTGTGATCATTTTGGACACGGCGCGCTTGTTTGAGTGCAGTCAAGATTCATACGGTTCCCCTACCGACCCATCAGGCACTTCACGGGGGAACCATGTCCACGCAAGAAGTTCAAACGGAGCGGCCCGAGCCTCCGGCACGCAAGGGCGGCGCGGCCGCCCTTGGCTGGATCCTGACCATTGGGCTCAACGTGGTCGCGCCGATCATCACCTACAACCAGCTGCGCGACCACGGCTGGAGCGAGTTCGCAGCGCTCCTGCTCAGCGGCGCGTGGCCCGTGGTCGACAGTGCGATCAGCCTGGCCTGGCGCCGCAAGCTCGACGAGTTCGCCGTCGTCACCCTGGTCTTCCTGGTGATCACGGCGGTGGTCTCGCTGACCGGCGCGCACTCGGCCCGCGCTCTGCTGATCAAGGACTCCGGGGTGACCGGGCTGTTCGGCCTGCTCTGCCTGGCCACCCTGCTCGCGCCCCGGCCCCTGATGTTCTACTTCGGGCGCACGTTCGCCACCGACGGCACTCCCGCGAGCACGGCCTGGTGGAATGACCTGTGGCAGTACGAGGGCTTCCGTCGGACGATGATCGTGATGACCACCGTCTGGGGCGTGGCCTACCTGTTCGAGGCAGGGGTGCGGATCGCCCTGGCCTATCTCCTGGACACCGACACGATGGTCGTGGTCAGCCCGATCATGATCTACACGGTTCTGGGCTGTCTGGCCGTGTGGACCGCGCTGTACGGCAAGCGTTCACGGGCCGAGGGCGAGAGGCGGGCCGCCGCCGCGGCCCAGGCCGCTGCCGGGGCGTCGGCCGGCACCGGGACCGCCTCGGCCTGACCGCGGCCGGCACGACAACGACCGGTGGCCCGGTGCGCGCTGTGCGCACCGGGCCACCGGTCGTCGTACGGCGCTCGTCAGCAGCCGAGCAGACGGCTGCCCAGGTAGGCCTGGATCTGGTCCAGGGAGACGCGCTCCTGCTTCATGGTGTCGCGCTCGCGCACGGTCACCGCGTTGTCGTCCAGGGTGTCGAAGTCGACGGTGACGCAGAACGGCGTGCCGATCTCGTCCTGGCGGCGGTAGCGGCGGCCGATGGCACCCGCGTCGTCGAACTCGATGTTCCAGAACTTGCGCAGGTCGGCGGCGAGGCCCTTGGCCTTCGGCGACAGCTGCGCGTTGCGGGACAGCGGCAGGACGGCGACCTTGATCGGGGCCAGGCGCGGGTCGAGGCGCATCACGGTGCGCTTTTCCATGACGCCCTTGGCGTTGGGGGCCTCGTCCTCGTTGTAGGCGTCGAGCATGAAGGCGAGCATGGCGCGGTTGACACCGGCCGCCGGCTCGATCACGTACGGGGTGTAGTGCTCACCGGCCTCCTGGTCGAAGAAGCGGAGGTCCTGGCCGGAGGCCGCGGAGTGCGCCTTGAGGTCGTAGTCGGTGCGGTTGGCGACGCCCTCCAGCTCGGAGAACTCGCTGCCGCCGAAGTTGAAGCGGTACTCGATGTCGGCGGTGCGCTTCGAGTAGTGGGACAGCTTCTCCTTCGGGTGCTCGTACCAGCGGATGTTCTCCTCGCGGATGCCGAGGTCGCGGTACCAGTTCCACCGCTCCTGCATCCAGTACTCCTGCCACTGCTCGTCCTCGCCGGGCTTGACGAAGAACTCCATCTCCATCTGCTCGAACTCGCGGGTGCGGAAGATGAAGTTGCCCGGGGTGATCTCGTTGCGGAAGGACTTGCCCATCTGCGCGATGCCGAACGGCGGCTTCTTGCGCGAGGTGACCTGGACCTGGGCGAACTGCGTGAAGATGCCCTGGGCGGTCTCGGGGCGCAGGTACGCCTTGGAGCCGGTGTCCTGGGTCGGGCCGAGGTGGGTCTCCAGCATGCCGGAGAACTGCTTGGGCTCGGTGAACTGGCCCTTCACACCGCAGTTGGGGCAGTTGACGTCGGCCAGGCCGTTGGCGGGGAGGCGGCCGTGCTTGGCCTCGTACGCCTCTTCCAGGTGGTCGGCGCGGTGGCGCTTGTGGCAGGAGGTGCACTCGGTCAGCGGGTCCGAGAAGGTCGCGACGTGGCCGGAGGCCACCCAGACCTCGGGGGCCAGGATCACGGACGAGTCGAGACCGACGACGTCCTCACGCCCGGTGACCATCGCCTTCCACCACTGGCGCTTGATGTTCTCCTTGAGCTCGACACCCAGCGGACCGTAATCCCAGGCGGCCTTGGAGCCGCCGTAGATCTCACTGCACGGGAAAACGAAGCCACGGCGCTTGCTCAGGCTGACGATGGTGTCGATCTTGTCGGCGGCCACGGTGCTCTCTTCATTACGAGGACGAACGGCGAAGCCCTTAGGTTACCGGCGCCCGCACCCCCCCTTTCAAATCGGTTCCCCTTCCCTGCCTGGCCACCCGCCCCATCCCACCTGGGTTTTTGACAATCGTTTCCATCTTTGATGAAAATGGATGTCATGAACGTACGACGCCTCATACCCACCGCCGCCCTCGCCGGCGCCGTCGCCCTCGGCGCCACGGCCCTGACCGCCTGTTCCGGAGCGGGGGCCGCCGGCGGCGAGGACGGCAGGCTCGGCGTGACGGCGTCGTTCTACCCGCTCCAGTTCCTCGCCGAGCAGATCGGCAAGGACCACGTGAAGGTCGACGGCCTGACCAAGCCCGGCGTCGAGCCGCACGACCTGGAGATCACCCCCCGGCAGACCGCGCAGCTCGGCGAGGCCGACGTGGTCCTCTACCTCAAGAACCTGCAGCCCGCCGTCGACAAGGCCGTCGCCCAGTCCGGCGTGAAGAACGTCGTCGACGCCGCCACCCTCACCACGCTGGAGACCCACGGCACCGAGCCGGGCCACGGCGAGGAGGGCCACGCCCACCAGGAGGGCGACGAGCACGCCGAGGACCACGCAGGCGAGCACGAGGGCCACGACCACGGCGGCAGCGGCACCGACCCGCACGTCTGGCTCGACCCGGTCAAGTACGCGGAGATCGCCAAGGGCGTTGGCGCAGCCCTGGAGAAGGCCGACCCCGGCCACGCGGCGGACTACCGGAAGAACACCGACGAACTGGTCGGCAAGCTCGGCGCGCTGGACACCGAGTTCCGGGACGGCCTGAAGAACACGGCCTCCCGCACCTTCATCACCACCCACTCCGCCTTCGGCTACCTCGCCGAGCGCTACGGCCTCGACCAGGAGGGCATCGCCGGCGTCGACCCCGAGTCCGAGCCCAGCCCGGCCCGGATGAAGGATCTTCAGGCCGTCGCGAAGAAGGACAATGTCACCACCGTGTTCTTCGAGACGCTGGCCAGCGACAAGACGGCGAAGACCCTCGCGACGGACACCGGCCTGAAGACCGACGTCCTCGACCCGATCGAGGGCATCACCGAGAAGTCCCAGGGCGCCGACTACTTCGAGGTCATGCGGTCCAACCTGAAGAACCTCCAGAAGGCACTCGGAGCCAAGTGATGACAGCAGCAACGGAGGCACGAGCCATGCAGTCCCCGCTCCGGCCGGCCGACGATCGGCCCGTCATATCCCTGCGCGGGGCCAAGGCCTCGCTCGGCTCGCGCCCCGTGCTGCGCGGAATCGACCTCGCCGTCCACCGCGGCGAGGTCGTCGCCCTGCTCGGCGCCAACGGCTCCGGCAAGTCCACCGCGGTCCGCGCCGTGGTCGGCCAGGTCCCGCTCACCGACGGCTCCCTCAGCCTCTTCGGCACGGACTTCAAGCGCTTCCGCGACTGGTCGCGCATCGGGTACGTCCCGCAGCGCACCACCGCCGCCGGCGGCGTCCCGGCCACCGTGCGCGAGGTCGTCTCCTCCGGCCGGCTCGCCCGCACCCGCTTCGGCCTCCTGCGCAAGGCCGACCGGGCCGCCATCGAGCACGCCCTGGCCCTGGTCGGCATGGACGCGCACGCCGACGTCTCGGTGGACGCCCTCTCCGGCGGCCAGCACCAGCGCGTCCTCATAGCCCGGGCACTCGCCGTCGAACCCGAACTGTTGATCATGGACGAGCCGATGGCCGGCGTGGACCTCGCCAACCAGGAGGTCCTGGCGAACGCGCTGCGTGCCCAGGTCGCGGCGGGGTCCACCGTCCTGCTGGTCCTGCACGAGCTGGGCCCGCTGGAGCCCCTGATCGACCGCGCCGTCGTCCTGCGCGACGGCTGCGTCGTCCACGACGGCCCGCCGCCGGAGGCCGTGGGCCAGCACGCCCTGCCCGGCCACGACCACGTACACCCTCACGCGGCGCACGACGCCGAGCCCCTGCGGACGGGACTGCTGAGCTGATGGACATCCTCGACTACGCCTTCATGCAGCGAGCGCTGATCGCGGCCGCCCTGGTCGGCATCACGGCCCCCGCCATCGGCACGTACCTCGTCCAGCGCCGCCAGGCGCTCATGGGCGACGGCCTCGGCCACGTCGCCATGACCGGTGTCGCCCTCGGCTTCGTGCTCCAGACCAGCCCGGTCTGGATGGCCACCCTCGTCGCCGTCGTCGGCGCCGTCGGCATGGAGCTGATCCGCGCCCGCGGCAGGACCAGCGGGGACGTCGCCCTCGCCATGCTCTTCTACGGCGGCCTCGCCGGCGGCGTCATGATCATCAATCTCGGCGGCGGCCAGACGGCCAGCCTCCTGGGCTCCATGTTCGGCTCGATCACCACGGTCGCCGCCGAGGACGTGACCGCGATGGCGCTCCTCGCCGCCTTCGTCCTCGCCGTCGCCATCGGCCTGCGCAGGCAACTCTTCGCCGTCTGTCAGGACGAGGAGTTCGCCCGGGTCACCGGGCTGCCCGTGCGCGCCCTGAACCTGCTGATCGCGGTCACCGCCGCGGTCACCGTCACCGTCGCCATGCGCATCGTCGGCCTGCTGCTGGTCAGCGCGATGCTCGTGATCCCGGTCGCCGCCGCCCAGCGGCTGACGCGCAGCTTCGCCACCACGCTGGGACTGGCCATGGCCATCAGCGTGACCGTCTCCCTGACCGGCACCGCAGCCACCTACTACATCAACGTGCCCTCGGGCGCGACGATCGTGCTGCTCGCGATCGGCGTCTTCATGGTGCTGACCGCCCTCTCCGCTCCGCTCGCCCGCCGGCGGGCCAGAGCCGCACTGGCGGCCGAAGAGGTCTGCACGCGCGACGATGTGAAGGTCTAGCGGGCTGGCACAATGGCCGCAGGCCTACACGAGGAGGAACCGGTGGCGACTGCGCCTGGCGAGACGAATACCGCGCCAGTACGAGGACGATCCACCCGCCAGCGGGCCGCAGTGGCGGCGGCGCTGGACGAGGTGGACGAGTTCCGCAGCGCCCAGGAACTCCACGACATGCTCAAGCACCGTGGCGACTCCGTGGGCCTGACCACCGTCTACCGCACTCTGCAGTCCCTGGCGGACGCAGGCGAGGTCGACGTCCTGCGCACCAGCGACGGCGAGTCCGTCTACCGCCGCTGCTCCACCGGTGATCACCATCACCACCTCGTCTGCCGCAAGTGCGGCAAGGCCGTCGAGGTGGAGGGCCCGGCGGTGGAGAAGTGGGCGGAGTCCATCGCCGCCGAACACGGCTACGTGAACGTCGCCCACACGGTGGAGATCTTCGGCACCTGCGCCGACTGCGCCAAGGCCTGAGCTCCGGCGCCAGCGGCCAGGACGCTGCCGGCCCGGACCCGCGGCCGACAGCTGGTGCCGCCGACCCGGCGGACCCCGCCGCCGCGCCGAAGCCGTTCCTCGATCCCGATACGGCGGATCCCCGCCCGTGGTGTCCGCGAGCGGGGATCCGGGGCGCAGGGTGTCAGGAAGCCGTGCCCGGGCCGTCGGGCTGGTTGGGCACGGCGCCGCCGAAGCGGCGGTCGCGCTGGGCGTACTCCAGGCACGCCGCCCAGAGGTTGCGCCGGTCGAAGTCCGGCCACAGCACGTCCTGGAACACCATCTCGGCGTAAGCGCTCTGCCAGATCAGGTAGTTGGACGTGCGCTGTTCGCCACTCGGGCGCAGGAACAGGTCCACGTCCGGCATGTCCGGGTAGTAGATGTACTTGGCGAAGGTCTTCTCGTTGACCTTCGCCGGGTCCAGTTTGCCGGCCGCCACGTCACGCGCGATGGCCTGCGCGGCGTCGGCGATCTCCGCGCGGCCGCCGTAGTTCACGCAGAAGTACAGGGTCATGGCGTCGTTGTCGACGGTCTGCTCCTGCGCGACCTGGAGCTCCTGGACGACCGACTTCCACATCTTCGGCATACGGCCCACCCAGCGGATGCGGATGCCCAGCTCGTTCATCTCGTCGCGGCGACGGCGGATGACGTCGCGGTTGAAGTTCATCAGGAAGCGGACCTCGTCGGGCGAGCGCTTCCAGTTCTCCGTCGAGAAGGCGTACAGGGAGAGGTTCTTGACGCCCATCTCCAGGCAGCCCTTGAGCACGTCGAGCACGACGCCCTCACCGACCTTGTGCCCCTCGGTGCGGGGCAGGCCGCGCTCCTTGGCCCAGCGGCCATTGCCGTCCATGACGACCGCGACGTGGTTCGGGATCAGCTCGCCGGGGATCTTCGGCGGGACCGCACCGGAGGGGTGCGGCTCGGGAATCTTGTACTCCCGGCGAGAGCGTCCCAGAATCCCGCGTCGTGCCATGTGCCCAGCTCCTATTTCTCGACGTATCGCAGGGAGCGTAGCCCGCGCTCCAGATGCCAGTGCAAATAGGCGGAGACCAGCCCACTACCCTCCCGCACGTGACGCGCCTCACACGCGTCGGCATGCCCCCAGTCGCCCGTCAGCAGGGCGCTGAGCAGGGCGATGGCCTCCGACGAGGGTACGACGCTTCCTGGCACCCGGCAGTCCCCACAGACGACCCCGCCGGCCGCGACGGAGAAGTGCCGGTTGGGGCCGTGGATCCCGCACTTCGCGCAGTCCTCGAAACTGGGCGCGTAGCCGTTGACGGCGAGCGAGCGCAGCAGGAAGGCGTCCAGGACGAGGTTCGGTTCGTGTTCGCCGCGCGAGAGCGTGCGCAGGGCCCCCACCAGCAGCAGGTACTGCTGCACCGAGGGCTCGCCCTCGTTCTCGGTGAACCGCTCGGCGGTCTCCAGCATGGCGGTGCCGGCGGTGTAGCGGGCGTAGTCGGTGACGATGCCGTTGCCGTACGGGGCGATGATCTCGGTCTGGGTGCAGAGCGGGAGGCTGCGGCCGACCAGTTCACTGCCCCGGGCGAAGAACTGCACGTCGGCATGGGAGAAAGGTTCCAGCCGGGCGCCGAACTTGGACTTCGTGCGGCGCACCCCGCGGGCCACGGCCCGCACCCTTCCGTGCCCCCGGGTCAGCAGCGTGATGATGCGGTCCGCCTCACCCAGCTTCTGGGTGCGCAGCACGATGCCGTCGTCGCGGAACAGACTCATGCGCCCATTGTCCCGTACGGGGACCGGGCGGCGGGGCCCGGCACAGCGCCGACCCCTCGCCCGGACCGGGGTCCGGGCGAGGGGTCGGCACCCCTTGGGAGGGTCAGGGAGCGGACGGGGACGGCGAGGGGTCGGCGTCGTCCGCCTTCTCGGCCGCGGCGGCTGCGGCTGCCGGGGCCGCCGGGGCGGCGGCCTGGGCCGGCACCGCCGCGGGAACGTCGGCGGGGACATCGGCGGGGACCTTGGCGGCAACCTCGTCGGCCGCGGCGCCGGTGCCGGGCGCCGTGTCGGCCGCGGCCTCGGCGAGGGCCACGGCCCCGGCGGCCGGGACGTCGTGGGCGTTGTCCTTCGCCAGGCCGTTGAAGACGAGGTTGAGCACGATCGCGGCCGTGGCGCCGAGCGTGACACCGCTGTTGAGCAGCGAGGAGAGGTCCGCGTCCATGTGCTGGGTGAAGAAGACCGGCACGGTCGCGGGGAGCAGGGCGAAGGCGAGGGAGACGCCCACGATCAGCGCGTTCTTCTCCTCCTTGAGGTCCACCTTGGCCAGCGTCTGAATGCCGGCCAAGGCGACCATGGCGAACATGACGGTCGCGGCGCCGCCGAGGACGCCGTGCGGGACGGAGGCCACGATCGCGGCGGCCTTGGGCAGCAGACCCAGGATGATCATGAAGACACCGGCGGCGACGACCACGAACCGACTCTTCACCTTGGTCATCCGCACCAGGCCGACGTTCTCGGCGAAGGCGACGTACGGGAAGGAGTTGAGGACACCACCGAGGGCGGTGGCGGCGCCGTCGGCGCGCAGGGCGCGGGCCACGGTCTCGCTGTCGACCTCCTTGCCGACGATGTCGCCGACGGCGTAGGTGTCGCCGGTCGTCTCGACCATGGTGATCAGCATGACGATGAGCATCAGGACGATCGGGAACCACTCGAACTTCGGGACACCGAAGTGGAAGGGGGTGGTGACACCGATCCAGTCGGACGTGCCCACGTCGCCGAACTTCGCGTCGCCCAGGAGGAAGGCGACGCCGGTGCCGGCCACCAGGCCGAGCAGGATCGCGATGCTGGAGAGGAACGGCCTGCCGAGCTTCATCAGGATCAGGATGAAGAGCATCGTGCCGCCGGCGTAGGCGAAGTTCTTCGGCTCGCCGAAGTCCGGGCTGCCGAGACCGCCGGCCGCGTCGTTGAGGCCGACCGGGATCAGGACGATGCCCAGAACGGTGATCACCGTACCGGTGACGACGGGCGGGAAGAGCCGCATGACCATGCGGAACGCCTTGGCGGGCAGCCAGGCGAAGGCGAAGGTCGCGATACCGGCGGTGATGACCGCGCCGTAGATGACCAGCAGGGCGGCCGTTCCACCGCCCGCACCGAGGCCGATGGCGATCATCGGGGACACGGCGGTGAAGGTAACGCCCTGGATCAGCGGCAGCCGCGCGCCGATCCGGCCGATGCCCCAGGCCTGGATGATCGACGCGATGCCACAGGTGAAGAGGTCCGCGTTGATCAGGTAGACCAGCTGTTCAGGGCTCAGCTTGAGCGCGCTGCCCACGATGATCGGGACGATCACCGCGCCGGCGTAGAAGGCGAGTACATGCTGGAAGCCGTACAGCGCGAGCTTGGGGACGGGGAGCACCTCGTCGACCGGGTGCGTGCTCTGCTTTCCTTCGGTGGAAAGCCGGGCGGCGACACGTGCCATCTCAGCCTTGCCCTTCAAGGTAGGTAAGTGAGAGGAGATCTGGTTATCCCTGGGCGAAGTGGGTCGTTAACCCGTTGGTTCGCCAGGGTTTTCAGTACGTTCACGTGGGTCGAAGTCCCGCTGTGCGGGGCGGCGGCTTCTCGGCGTGTGACCGGAATTGAACGCCTGTGGGTGGCCTCACAGATATCGTCGACTTCTACAAACTGTTGACCCTCATCGCCTCCAGATCTGTAGATTTCTCCAGTGGTGGAGGAGTGGCCGCAGGGGTATGAGCCAAGCCTCCCGGGCGACGCCTTCTCCCTTACGCGACCGCGAAGCACACGGGCATTGAGCTGCCACGACATGCTTCACAAGTCTTCGCGTAAGCAAAAAAGAAGGGCCCGTTCCGCCACCCTCACGGGCGGCCCGAACGGGCCCGGAGCTGTTGGCTCCGCTGTTCACAACGTGTTCACCAGGCGAGATTTCGCCCCTCGTGAGGCCGGATCGTTACGTCGGCCCCGGGCGTTCCGGACGGCTCCGCGGCGGTGGAGGCTCCGCTCAGGGCGCGCGCACCGCCGACAGCAGCCGCGCCACCTCGTCGGCGCCGATCCGCAGTGCCGATCCGACGGTGGCGAGCACCTCGCGCTCGGCCGGGATGTACGGGCCGTCGGCGAGGGCGATCCGGGCGCCCTGGAGCAGGATCGACTCGCGGCCCGGACCGGCCAGGTGCGGGGCGAGCGGCTCCAGTGCCTCGTGGAGCTCTATCGACAGCGCGGCCCCGCAGCACTCCGGGATGTCGTACAGCCCGAGTCGACCCTCGTCCGAGGACAGCGCCTCCACGAGGGACTCCAGCTGTTCCTCGGTGCAGTCCTGGAAGCCGGCGGCCCGTACGGCGCACACGGCGGCCTCCAGCGCGCTCCGCGAGGCCGTCCCTCCCGCCGTGAGCACCGCCAGCGCCACGGTGTGCACGGCGTCCCGCAGGAGGGCCGTGAACCGGGTGGTGGTGAGGTGGTCGAGGACCTCGGTGCCGAAGCGCTCGCGGCAGCAGTGGCACTCGACGACGGGCCCCGCCTGCCCGCGCGGCAGCAGTGGCACCCCGAGGACGGTGAACCGGCGGCGGCCGGTGCGCTTGCGGTAGTTGCGGTCCCCACCGCAGTCCGGGCAGAAGAACTCCCCGTCACCCACGGTGCTCCAGGTGGTACGGATGCCCCAGACCGTTAGCTTCCGGCCGTCCCCACCCCGAACTGGCAGCACGTCGCACCTCCGTGGTCGTCCGGCAGCATCGCCGGGTTGGCGTGATGTTAGCCACATCGGTGAGGATGCGTCAGTCGTGCGACAAGACAACATGTGCCGCGCGCGGGACTTGGCCGGTCTGCGCCCCCGGTTCCGCCCGGGGTCTGCCGCGTGGACGGGGCGTCGCCTCTGGTGACCGGCCGGCGAGCGGGACCGGCCGGGGCACCGCCGCCCCACCCGCCCGCCGCGGAGCCCGGCGGGGGCGGCCGGTATCGACGGCCCCGCGGTGGCCGCACGGCGTACGGATCCGGCCGCCGGGAGCGACGGGGTCGGCGTGGTGGGCGGTGGCGTCTGCGGTCGGGACGGCGGCCGCCCGCCCGGGTGGCCGCGGAACGGAGCCGTGGAACGGCGGAACCCCGCCCCGCCGGAAGGCGGAGCGGGGTTCACCTGCGCGTGGTCAGCGGCCCGCGCGGTTGACGGCGGAGATGACCGCCTTCAGGGAGGCGCGGGTGGTGTTGGCGTCGATGCCGATGCCCCACAGGACACGGCCGTCGATCGCGCACTCGATGTAGGAGGCGGCCACGGCCGACGCGCCCTCGCTCATGGTGTGCTCGGTGTAGTCCAGCAGGCGGGCGTCGACCCCGATGCCGGCCAGCGCGTCGAAGAAGGCCGAGATCGGGCCGTTGCCCGTGCCGTTCAGGACCGTCTCGACGCCGTCCACGACCGCCTCGACGGTCAGCGTGTCCGTGCCGTCCTTGTCGGTGGCCGTCGAGCCGGAGCGCAGCTGGATGCGGCCCCACGGGTTCTCGGAGTTCGGCAGGTACTCGTCGCAGAACACGTCCCAGATCGCCTTCGGCGTGACCTCGCCGCCCTCGGCGTCGGTCTTGGTCTGGATGATCTTCGAGAACTCGATCTGCATGCGGCGCGGCAGGTCCAGCTTGTGGTCGTTCTTCAGGACGTACGCGATGCCGCCCTTGCCGGACTGCGAGTTGACCCGGATGACCGCCTCGTAGGAGCGGCCGACGTCCTTGGGGTCGATGGGCAGGTACGGAACCGCCCACTCGAGATCGTCGACGGTGACGCCCGGGCCCTGGGCGGCCGCGTCGGCCTCCATGGCGTCGAAGCCCTTCTTGATGGCGTCCTGGTGGGAGCCGGAGAAGGCGGTGTAGACCAGGTCGCCCGCGTAGGGGTGGCGCGGGTGGACCGGCATCTGGTTGCAGTACTCGCTGGTGCGGCGGATCTCGTCGATCTGCGAAAAGTCGATCTGCGGGTCGATGCCCTGGGAGAACAGGTTCATGCCCAGCGTGATCAGGTCGACGTTGCCGGTGCGCTCGCCCTGCCCGAACAGGCAGCCCTCGATGCGGTCGGCGCCGGCCATCAGGGCCAGCTCGGCGGCCGCGACGGCGGTGCCGCGGTCGTTGTGCGGGTGCACCGAGATGCAGATGTGCTCGCGGCGGGTGAGGTGGCGGGCCATCCACTCGAAGCGGTCCGCGTGGGTGGACGGCGTCGAACGCTCCACGGTGGCGGGCAGGTTCAGGATGATCTCGCGGCCCTCGGAGGGCTGCCAGACGTCGCAGACGGCCTCACAGACCTCCAGGGCGAAGTCCAGCTCGGTGTCGGTGAAGATCTCCGGGCTGTACTGGTAGCCGAAGATGGTCTCCGGGCCCAGCAGCTTCTCGGCGTACTCCATGACCAGGCGGGTGCCGTCGACCGCGATCTGCTTGATCTGCTCCTTGGAGCCGCGGAAGACGACCCGGCGGAAGGTGGGTGCGGTCGCGTTGTACAGGTGCACGGTGGCGCGCCTGGCCCCGATCAGGGACTCCACGGTCCGCTCGATCAGGTCCTCACGGGCCTGGGTCAGTACGGAGATGGTGACGTCGTCCGGGATCGCACCCTCTTCGATGATGGAGCGCACGAACGCGAAGTCGGTCTCGCCGGAGGACGGGAAGCCGACCTCGATCTCCTTGTAGCCCATGCGCACCAGCAGGTCGAACATCTCGCGCTTGCGGGCGGGGGTCATGGGGTCGATCAGCGACTGGTTGCCGTCCCGCAGGTCGGTGGACAGCCAGCGGGGGGCCTTGGTGACACGGGCGTCGGGCCAGGTGCGGTCCGGGATGTCCACCTGTTCGTACCGGCCGTACTTGTGGATCGGCATCCCGGAGGACTTCTGGGTGTGGGTCGCGTTCGTGATGGGCGTGGGGCGGCCGACAAAAGGCTGCTGGCTCATGGTGTGGGGCTCCTCGCGTGTCCGCGGTAGTTCGCTGGGACGGCCGACGGCGGTAGTGAAAACCGCAACACCAAACTCCGCGGGGAGGGGGCCGGCCTACGACTACAGACCCTCGCCGCGGCAGCTAAGGAGAAGCAGCCCGAAACGCATGATGGGCCGAGCCTAGCCGAGCCGCGCCGTGACGCGAGGACCTGTTTCAGTATGCAAGACCCGCGCGTCCGATTTGCACCAAATGTGAGCCAAGCCTCTTCCCCTCCGACCGAGTCGGGGTGATCGCCCGAAAGCCCCCCGACCCCGCCGTGCGATGACACCAGGCACGTTTCTGCGGCGGGGCGGGGTGACACAACCGAATGAATCATGGTTGCAGCTAGTGACACCGACGTGACTCGGTGCCACATTGCCGGGCATGGACGCCTCCCACGCTCACCGCCACCCCGTCTTCTGCACGGTCGTGCCGCCGTACCTCCTCGACAGGGCCGCCCTGTCCGGGGACACCCGGCGCGCCGACCTGGCCCAGCGCACCCTCGAACGCGACTCCCTGCTGCGCACCCGGCGCCAGGTCACCGCCGTGCGCGGGATCGCTGCCGCGCTCGCCGCGCCGGCGGGCGACGGCCCGCAGCGGACGATCTTCGACGCCGGGCACCGTACGCAGCTCCCCGGGACGAAGGTCCGCGAGGAGGGCGACCCGCCGGGCAAGGACGCCACCGTCAACCGCGCCCACGCGGGGCTCGGGGCGACGTACGAACTGTTCCTGAAGGCCTTCGGGCGCCGCTCGATCGACGACTCCGGACTCCCGCTGGACGCCACCGTCCACTACGGCGAGGACTACAACAACGCCTTCTGGGACGGGCAGCGGATGGTCTTCGGTGACGGCGACGGCGACCTCTTCCTCGACTTCACCGTGTCGGTGGACGTCATCGGGCACGAGCTGACCCACGGCGTCACCCAGTACACGGCGAACCTGCGCTACCGCGGCCAGTCGGGCGCACTGAACGAGTCCATGTCGGACGTCTTCGGCTCCCTGATCAAGCAGTACTCGCTGGAGCAGGCGGCCGACGAGGCCGACTGGCTGATCGGAGCCGGACTGCTCGGCCCCAGCGTGACGGGGGTCGCGCTGCGCTCGATGAAGGCGCCCGGCACCGCGTACGACGACGACGAGCTCGGCAAGGACCCCCAGCCGGCCACCATGGACGACTACGTCAACACCCACAGCGACAACGGCGGGGTGCACATCAACTCCGGCATCCCCAACCACGCCTTCTACATCGCGGCGACCGAGCTCGGCGGCAAGGCCTGGGAGCGGGCGGGACAGATCTGGTACGACACCCTGACCGGCGGGGACCTCACCCCGAGGGCCGACTTCGCGGACTTCGCCCGCCTCTCGACGGCGGCCGCCGCCACTCGGTACGGAGACGGAGGGGCGGAGCACCAGGCGCTGCAGAAGGCGTGGTCGCTCGTGGGCGTCCCGTTCGCGGGGTAGGGGTAGACGACTCCCATGCGGATTCTGGTGGTACGGACGGGCGGCTTCGCGGGCATCGAGCGACGGGCCGAGGTGGACACCACCGGCATGCCGGACGAGGCCGAGTGGCAGGCCCTGGCCCAGCTCGCGCTGCACCCCGGCCCGCCCGGCGACCCCGCCGAGCGGGTGCGGGACGGCTTCTCGTACCGGATCACGGTGGACGGGCGGACGGTCTCCTGCGCCGAGCCGCGCCTGTCGGAGGCCCAGCGGGCACTGATCTCCCGCGTGCTGAAAGAAGGTGCCTGAGGACGGGCCTCTTTGCTTGGATGACCGGATGACCAAACCCGTGATCGACTCCACGCTGGCCGAGCTGGAACGGTACTACGACGCCGTACCCCGGGTGGGTGGCGCCCGGGCCGAGGACTTCGGGCCGCTGACCCTGTTCGTCCAGGAGGGCGAGGGCTGGCCGTACTATGCGCGGCCCGCGCTCGGCAGCAACGGAGCGACCGCCGCGGACGTGGAGCGGGTGCTCGATCGCCAGCGTGAGCTCGGCGTGCCCGAGGCCTTCGAGTGGGTCGCCGAGACCAGCCCCGCACTGCGCGCCGCTGCGGAGGAGGCGGGGCTCCGCGTCCACGCCCACCCGCTGATGGTGCTGGAGGCCGGCGAGGAGCCGCCCCCGCACCCGGAGGTGCGGCTGCTCGACGCCGGGGACCCGCTGTTGGCGGCCGCGCTGATGGTGCCGGCGCTGGCCTTCTCGGCCCCGGGGACCGCGGTGGGCGAGGCAGGTCCGGCGGAACTGGCGGCCGCGCTGGCGGACCCGCCGGTGGAGACCCGCCGGGCGAGCGTCTCGGCGAGGCTCGCGGCGGGCACCTCGGGGATGGCCGCGGCCGTGCGCGACGGCGTGGTGCTGTGCTCGGGCATGTTCAACCCGGTCGGGGACGTCGCCGAGGTCGTGGGCGTCGGCACCCTGCCGTCCGCCCGCCGCCAGGGCCTGGCCCTCGGCGTCACGGCGGCGCTCGTCGCACAGGCCCGCGCGCGGGGTGCCCGTACGGTCTTCCTCTCGGCCGGTGACGAGGACGTGGCCCGGATCTACCGCCGCGTCGGCTTCCAGCGGGTGGGCACGGCCCTGATCGCGGAGCCGTCGCCATGATGCGCCTGCTCGGCCGGCTGAGGGCGGCACTCGGAGCACCGGCGCCCGCCCCGACGGCCGGAGGGTGGCCCACGCCGGGGCCCGCGCCGGACCACCCGCCGCTGACCGAGGCCGAGGTGGCCGAGGCGGAGGCCGAACTGGGGATCCGCTTCCCGCCCGCCTACCGCGCGTACCTGACCGAGGTGAGCTCGGGCGGCCGCGTGCACCGCCTGGCCCGGGGCCCCGCCGGGTGGTGGTGGGAGGGGAACGGCGACACGCGGCGGGACCTGCTTCCCGTGCCCTTCCCGCATCCCGACTCCTACGCGGCCGAGGACGACGAGCTGTGGGCCCGGATGCCGCAGAGGGCGGACTTCCCGGACGACGCGGCCCACCAGGCCGCCCTGCGGGCCTGGGACGAGGACGAGGCCCACTACGAGTTCGAGGAGCGCAAGACGGCCGGCGCCGTCGTCCTCCAGGAGAACGGCTGCGGCTTCTCCACGCTGCTCGCGCTCACGGGGCCGCTGGCCGACACGGTGTGGTGGGACGGCCGCGCCACCTGTGACCTGATCGTGCCGCTGTCATTCGACCACCCCCGCGGCGCGCCCCCGCTGACCTTCCGGGAGTGGCGGGAGATGGGCCTGACGGACCCCTCGCGCCTGCTCGGACCCGACTGGGGCGCGCCGGCGGACTTCTGACCGCACCCGGCACCCGTTTGCTGGTTCGGCAAGAATGTTTGCCGGAGGGGGTGGGGTGGGCGCAGCATCGGGGTACCGGACCCCGAGCGGAAGAGGATCCCATGCCGCAGCACGGCCACACGCACGAGAACGACCACGGAATCGACCACGAGAGCGCGCACGAGAACGCCCCCGTCGCCGGCAGCGCGGAGTTCTGGGACGGGCGCTACAGCGAGAGCACGCGCATCTGGAGCGGCAAGCCGAACGCCCTCCTGGTCCGCGAGGCCGAGGACCTCGTTCCCGGCCGGGCGCTCGACCTCGGCTGCGGAGAGGGTGCCGACACGGTCTGGCTGGCCCGCCGCGGGTGGCGCGTCACCGCCACCGACATCTCGACGGTGGCCCTCGGTCGGGCCGCGGAGCACGCCGCCGAGGCCGGGGTCGGCGAACGCGTCGAATGGCAGCAGCACGACTTCGCGCGGTCCTTCCCCGAGGGGGAGTTCGACCTCGTCTCGGCGTGCTTCCTGCACAGCCACGGCGACTTCCCGCGTGAACGGATCCTGCGCAGGGCCGCCGCCGCCGTCGCCCCCGGCGGGACCCTCCTCGTGGTGGGCCACGCGGGAGGGCCGTCGTGGAACCCGGAGGCCCTCGCGGACATCCACTTCCCCACCCCGGAGGAAGTCCTCGCACAGCTGGAGCTGCCGGAGGGCGGCTGGGAGGTCCTGACCGCGGCGGAGCACGTCCAGCCCATGACCGACCCCGAGGGTCGTCCCGGGACCCGCCCCGACAACGCCCTCAGAATCCGGCGCGTCGTCTGAAGGCAGGGTGCCCGGGGCGTGGGCGGGCCGCCGGTCAGAAGCCGAGCTTGCGCAGCTGCTTGGGGTCCCGCTGCCAGTCCTTGGCGACCTTCACGTGCAGGTCGAGGAAGACGGGGGTCCCGAGCAGCGCCTCGATGTGCTTGCGCGACTTCATCCCGACCTCCTTCAGGCGGGAGCCCTTCGGGCCGATGATGATGCCCTTCTGGCTCGGCCGCTCGATGTAGACGTTGGCGTGGATGTCAAGGAGCGGGCGGTCCGCCGGGCGGTTCTCGCGCGGGATCATCTCCTCGACGACCACGGCAATGGAGTGCGGGAGCTCGTCCCGCACGCCCTCCAGCGCCGCCTCGCGGATCAGCTCCGCGACCATGACCATCTCGGGTTCGTCGGTGAGGTCGCCCTCCGGGTACAGCGGCGGGGACTCCGGCAGCAGCGGCGCGATCAGGTCCGCCAACAGCTGCACCTGGCTGTCGCCGACCGCCGAAACGGGGACGATCTCGGCCCACTCGAAGCCCAGCTCCTCGGCGAGCCGGTGGACGGCGATGAGCTGCTCGCCCACCACCTTCGACTCGACGAGGTCGGTCTTGGTGATGATGGCGATCTTGGGGGTCTTCTTGATCCCCGCGAGCTCCTTGGCGATGAACTTGTCGCCGGGGCCGAGCTTCTGGTCGGCCGGCAGGCAGAAGCCGATGACATCGACCTCGGCCCAGGTGGTGCGCACGACGTCGTTGAGGCGCTCGCCGAGGAGGGTGCGCGGCTTGTGCAGACCGGGCGTGTCGACGAGGACGAGCTGCGCGTCGGGGCGGTGCACGATGCCGCGGACGGTGTGCCGGGTGGTCTGCGGCCGGTTGGAGGTGATCGCGACCTTCGTGCCCACGAGTGCGTTGGTGAGGGTCGACTTCCCGGCGTTGGGACGGCCGACGAAGCAGGCGAAACCCGCACGGTGCGGGACGGTGGACTCGGGGGAACGATCGCTCATACGGGCCATTCTCCCCGATGCGACCCCCAGCGCCGACCAGGCCGGGGCGGTGACGGCGAGCACAGCCGTGAGCCGCGGGTGCGCGGCCCGGGCGGGAGGCCCTGCACGCGCGGTCCCGGCGGACCGCGCGTGCACGGTCGTCCGGGCCCCTTCCGCCACGGGCGGGCCGTCGGGCGGGGTGTACGCCGGCACGTGCGGGGTGACTTCGGCGACGCGGGCGGTTCCGGGGCCGCGCAGGTGACCGGTGCGGGGGCGCAGGGGACCGGGACCGGGGCGATCCCGCCGGGGGCGTTGACGGTGGGGGTCCCGGTCGTGGGAAGGGCGGGCGGGGGACGGCGGACAGGGGCGCCCCGGCCGGGGCGCGAGGCGTTGCGCCGCCGGGCCCCCAGCCTTCACCCGCCTCCTCCCCCGTCCCCGCCTTCTCCGGTGGCTCGGAAGGTGCGCCGGTAGGCCGTCGGGGTCACGCCCAAGGCCGCCTGCACGTGCTTGCGCAGGGACTGCGCCGTCCCGAAGCCGCTCTCCCGCGCGACCTGCTCCATCGACAGCTCCGTCCGCTCCAGCAGCCGCCGTGCCCGCTCCACCCGCCGACCGGTGATCCACTGGCCGGGGCTGACGCCCGCCTCCTCGCGGAAGCGGCGCGTGAAGGTCCGTACCGACATGGCCTCCTGCCGGGCCATGTCGGTGAGCCGGAGCGGCTCGTGCAGCCGGTCCAGCACCCAGGCCCGGGCCGCCGTGGTGGTCGCGAGCTGCGGCTCCGGCACCGGGCGGTCGACGAACTGGGCCTGCCCGCCCTCACGGTGGGGCGGTACGACGGTCCGCCGGGCGGCCTCGTTCGCGACGGCCGCTCCGTGGTCACGGCGCACGATGTGCAGGCACAGGTCGATGCCTGCGGCGACGCCCGCCGAGGTCAGCACGTCCCCGTCGTCGGTGTAGAGCACGTCGGGGTCCACCCTCACGGCGGGGAAGAGCCGCTGGAAGTGCTCGGCGGAGGCCCAGTGGGTGGTGGCCCGCCTGCCGTCGAGGAAGCCGGCGGCGGCCAGCACGTAGCCGCCCGTGCAGATCGAGACGAGCCGGGTGCCGGGCCTGATGTGCGCGAGGGCCGCGGCGAGCTCGCCGGTCAGTCTGCCCTCCTCGTGAACCGGGCCCAGCTCGTACGAGGCGGGCACGACCACTGTGTCGGCGGTGGCGAGCAGCTCGGGGCCTCGCGCGACGTGGACGGCGAAGTCGGCGTCCGTGGGCACCGGGCCGGGAGCGAGCCCACAGGTGCGGATCTCATAGAGCGGCTGTCCGGCCCTGTCCCTGGCCCGGCCGAAGATGCGGTGGGGGATGCCAAGCTCGAAGGGCAGCAGCCCCGGCAGGGCCAGGACGACCACGCGGTGCGGCGGAGCTTCCATGGCCCGATCGTATCGAAGCATGACAGTCGGGCCACTGTCGTAGGCCGCCCCGTCGGCCGGAGGCTGTCGGCGTGACCCAGACAGCCCCCACCCCCGGCACCCTCCCCGCCCCCGCCCCGCGGCGGACCGGCCGTGTGCACCGAGCCTGGTACGTCGCCTCCGTCACCTTCGTGACGATCATCGGCGCCGCCGGATTCGCCTCCCTGCCCGGACTGCTCATCGAGCCGCTGCATGAGGAGTTCGACTGGTCGCGAGGCACCATCGGCGCGGCCGTCTCGGTGAACCTGGCCCTCTACGGCATCACCGCGCCCTTCGCTGCGGCGCTGATGGACCGCTTCGGCATCCGCAGGGTCGTGGCGGTGGCCCTGACCGTCATCGCGGTCGGTGCGGCGGCCACGGTGTGGATGACCGCGCCCTGGCAGCTGGTGCTGTGCTGGGGCGTGCTGGTGGGGCTGGGCAGCGGCTCGATGGCCCTGGCGTTCGCCGCGACGGTGACCGGTCGCTGGTTCACCGCCCGGCGCGGCCTGGTCACCGGCATCCTGACCGCCGCCGGGGCCTCGGGGCAGCTGGTCTTCCTGCCGCTGCTGGCCTGGCTGGTGGACCGCCACGGCTGGCGCCCGGCGACGGTGACGGTCGCCGTGGCCGCGCTGGCCGTCGTCCCCTTCGTCTGGCTGCTGCTGCGCGACCACCCCGCGGACGTCGGGCTCGCACCGTACGGCGGCACGTACGCGCCCCGGCCCGCCCCGGCCGCGGGTGCGGCCCGGCGGGCGCTGAAGGTCCTCGCCGACGCGGCCCGGAGCGGCCCCTTCTGGCTGCTCGCGGGCACCTTCGCGATCTGCGGTGCCTCGACCAACGGACTGGTGCGGACACACTTCGTGCCGGCCGCGCACGACCACGGCATGCCGGTGACGGCGGCCGCGGGGCTGCTGGCGGTGATCGGCGTCTTCGACGTGGTCGGCACGGTCGCGTCGGGCTGGTTCACCGACCGCTTCGAGCCCCGGCGGCTGCTGGCCGTCTACTACGCCCTGCGCGGGGTGTCGCTGCTGTTCCTGCCGATCCTGCTGGCGCCGTCGGTGCGGCCGCCGCTGGTCTTCTTCATCGTCTTCTACGGTCTGGACTGGGTCGCGACGGTTCCCCCGACGATCGCCCTGTGCCGCGAGCACTACGGCGACGACGGCGCGATCGCGTTCGGCTGGGTACTGGCCTCGCACCAGATCGGTGCGGCGGTGGTGGCCTTCCTGGGCGGCCTGGTCCGCGACCTCACGGGCTCGTACGACGTGGTCTGGTACGCCTCGGGCGCGCTGTGCGCGGTGGCGGCGCTGATGGCGATGGTCATCCGCCGGCGGCCTCCCGGCGGGGCGCGCCACACGTGACGGCGGCGGTGCCGGGCCGGGCCCGGCCCCGTCGGCGGCGCGGGGCCCGGGGCGCGATCTTGGGGAACCGGGCGTCCGCCGGGCAGGGCGGGCCCGGATCGGACCCGCGCCCCACCCGTCGGCGAGGCCGGACCGGCGGCTACGCCCCGGCCGGGGTGGTGGACTTCAGGGTGCCGTCGGGGGCAGCCAGGAGCACCGGGGTGCCCGGGCCGCCGAGGTCGCGGACGGCGGCGCGGTCCGCGTCGGCCGGAGCCTCCGCGGCGCTCACGACGGCGGCGGCCTCCAGCGACCGGGCCCCGCTCGCCACGGCCATCGCGACCGCGGTCTGCAGCGCGCTCAGCTTCAGGGAGTCGAGCTCCACCGTGCCCGCGACGTACGTCCGTCCCGTCTCGTCCCGCACCGCCGCCCCCTCGGGCACCCCGTTGCGGGCCCGGGCGCTGCGCGCCAGGGTGATGATCTTGCTGTCCTCGGGGTCGATCCCGGTGCTCTCCGTCATGGTCGAAAGCATAGGGAGCCCCCGCCCAGGGCGCGCAACGCCCCCGCCGCGGCCGGGACCGGGCCCGGATCAGGGCCGGTCGAGCTTCAGCCGCTCCGCCCGCGGCAGCCCCGCCACCACCAGGTCGTAGGAGTCCTCGACGAGCTCGCGCAGCATCGCGTCGGGAATCCCGCCCACGGTGACCGTGTTCCAGTGCCGCTTGTTCATGTGGTAGCCCGGCGCGATCGCCTCGTGCTCCTCGCGGAGCCGCACCGCCAGCTCCGGCTCGCACTTGAGGTTGACCGTCAGCGGCTCGGCGTCCAGCCGGCTGAGCGCGAACATCTTGCCCCTCACCTTGAACACCGAGGTCTCCGGGGTGAAGGGGAACTCCTCCACCGCCGCGTTGAAGCCCAGACAGAACTCCCGCAGCTGCTCCGGGGTCATTCCCCCTCCTCCCCCGCGGCCTCCGCCGCGGCGACCGGTTCCACCAGTACCGTCACGATCCTGTTCCGCCGGCCCGCCGGAGCCTCGGCCGTCAGCCGCAGGGGACGGCCGTCGGGCAGTTCGACCAGGGCCGAGGCACCCGCGATCGGCACCCGGCCCAGCGCCTTCGCCAGCAGCCCGCCGACCGTCTCGACGTCCTCGTCGTCGAAGGCCTCGACCTTGAACAGTTCACCGAGGTCGGTGATGTCCAGGCGCGCCGTGACCCGGTAGCGGTCCTCGCCCAGGTCCTCGACCGGCGGGAGCTCCCGGTCGTACTCGTCCGTGATCTCACCGACGATCTCCTCGAGGATGTCCTCGATGGTGACGATGCCGGCCGTGCCGCCGTACTCGTCGATCACGACGGCCACATGGTTGCGCACCTGCTGCATCTCGCGCAGCAGATCGCCCGCGTTCTTGGTGTCCGGAACGAAGACGGCCGGCCGCATCGCCGTCGACACCAGGTCGGCCTCGGACTCCCGGTTGATGTGCGTCTTGCGGACCAGGTCCTTCAGGTAGACGATCCCGACGATGTCGTCCTCGTTCTCCCCGGTGACCGGGATGCGCGAGAAGCCGGACCGCAGGGCGAGGGTGGTCGCCTGACGCACCGTCTTGTAGCGCTCGATGCAGACCAGGTCGGTGCGCGGCACCATCACCTCGCGCACGAGGGTGTCACCGAGCTCGAAGATCTGGTGCACCATGCGGCGCTCGTCGTCCTCGATGAGCGACTCCTTCTCGGCGAGGTCGACCATCGCCCGCAGCTCGGCCTCGGAGGCGAAGGGGCCCTTGCGGAAGCCCTTGCCGGGGGTGAGCGCGTTGCCGACGAGGATCAGCAGCTGCGGGATCGGCCCCATGATCCTGGCGAGCGGTACCAGGACGTAGGCCGCCGCGGTCGCCGTGTTCAGCGGGTGCTGGCGGCCGATCGTGCGGGGGGAGACGCCCACGGCGACGAAGGAGACCAGCACCATCACGGCGATGGCCACGAGCAGCGCGGTCCAGTTCTCGCCGAACTCGTCGAGGCAGACGTAGGTGACGAGGACCCCGGCCGCCATCTCGCAGGTGACCCGGACCAGCAGCGCCACGTTGAGATAGCGGGTCGGGTCGCCGGCGACCTGGGCGAGCTTCTCGCTGCCGCGCCTGCCCTCCCGTACGGCCTGCTCGGCGCGGAAGATCGAGATGCGGGCGATGCCGGACTCCGCGCACGCCGCGAACCAGGCCACGACCACCAGCAGCACCGCGCCGGTGATCAGTTGCGGGGCGCTCACGAGACGGTGGGGGCCGGGGACGGGCCGGTCAGCCCGCGCTCACCGCGCCAGCTGTCCACGATAGCCGCCTGGAGGCCGAACATCTCGGCCTTCTCGTCCGGCTCCTCGTGGTCGTAGCCGAGCAGGTGCAGCACTCCGTGGACGGTCAGGAGCTGGAGCTCCTCGTCCATGGAGTGCTGCGTCGGGGCTTCCTCGCCCTGCTTCTTCGCGACCTCGGGACAGAGCACGATGTCGCCGAGGAGCCCCTGCGGGGGCTCCTCGTCGTCCTTCGACGGCGGACGGAGCTCGTCCATCGGGAAGGACATGACGTCGGTCGGGCCCGGCAGGTCCATCCACTGGATGTGGAGCTGCTCCATGGCGTCCTCGTCGACGACGATGACGGAGAGCTCCGAGAGCGGGTGGATCCGCATCCGGGTGAGTGCGTAACGGGCGATGTCGAGGATCGCGTGCTCGTCGACCTCGGTTCCGGACTCGTTGTTGACGTCGATCGACATGGTGCGCTGGGTTCTACTTCCGCTGGTAGCCGTTGGCGGCCTGTTGGCCGTCGTCGTACTTCTCGTACGCGTCGACGATACGGCCGACCAGCTTGTGCCGGACGACATCCTCGGACGTGAGCCTCGAGAAGTGGATGTCCGGTACCCCGTCGAGGATTTCCTGGACCTGGCGCAGACCGCTCCTGGCCCCGCCGGGGAGGTCGATCTGGGTGATGTCACCGGTGATCACGATCTTCGAGTCGAAGCCGAGCCGGGTCAGGAACATCTTCATCTGCTCGGTGGTCGTGTTCTGGGCCTCGTCGAGGACCACGAACGCGTCGTTGAGCGTGCGGCCGCGCATGTACGCGAGCGGCGCGACCTCGATCGTGCCCGCCGCCATCAGCCGCGGGATCGAGTCGGGGTCGAGCATGTCGTGCAGCGCGTCGTAGAGCGGGCGCAGATACGGGTCGATCTTGTCGAAGAGGGTGCCGGGGAGGAAGCCGAGCCGCTCCCCCGCCTCGACGGCGGGCCGGGTCAGGATGATCCGGCTGACCTGCTTGGACTGGAGGGCCTGGACCGCCTTGGCCATGGCGAGGTAGGTCTTTCCGGTACCGGCGGGGCCGATGCCGAAGACGATCGTGTTCTTGTCGATCGCGTCGACGTACCGCTTCTGGTTGAGGGTCTTGGGGCGGATGGTGCGGCCGCGGTTGGAGAGGATGTTCTGGGTGAGCACCTCGGCGGGCGTCTCGGGCCCGTCGCCGTCGCCGTTCGCGCTCGCCTTGAGCATGGCGATCGAGCGTTCCACTGCATCCTCCGTCATCGGCTGCCCGGTGCGGAGCACCAGCATCATCTCGTCGAACAGTCGCTGGATCAGAGCGACTTCCGCCGCTTCCCCGATCGCGCTGACCTGGTTGCCCCGAACATGGATGTCGGCCTTCGGGAAGGCCTTCTCGATCACGCGCAACAGGACGTCGCCCGAGCCCAGCACCGTCACCATCGGGTGCGTCGCCGGTACGGTGAAGTGCGCTCGCGCCTGCCCCGGCGCGGGGATGTGGGCTGTCGATGTCTGAGTCATGGGCCGGCACTGTGGCCTGCGCACACCTCCCGCTGAGGGGCCGCGCCGATCGGCGGCCTCCGGAGTACCAAGCGTACGTCGCCGCCGCGCCGTCCCCGAGAGGTTTTCGGCCCCTCCCCTGCCGCCGGGCGGGCTCCGCGGTCCGCCGGCTACGCGGAGTGCCGGAAACCGATGGTCGGCACGGCCCGGCGCCGGGCGGCCGGGGTCGCGGCCGGCGGGATCAGGTCGTCCAGGAAGCCGTAGCGGCCGCGCAGCGCGTGCGGGGCGGCCCGCCACCAGTGGGCCACTTCGGGCCAGCCGGGGGCGGAGAGCGACCCTCCGAACTCCTGGACCGACAGGGCTGCGGTCAGCCCGGCGAAGGCCAGCCGGTCCGCCAGCGGCCAGCCCGCCAGGGTGCCGGTGACGAAGCCCGCCACGTAGACGTCGCCCGCTCCCGTCGGGTCCAGTGCCTCCACGGCGATCCCGGGGACGTGCGCACTCTCCCCGGTACGTCCGTCGACCGCGTACGAGCCCTCCGCGCCCATGGTCACCACCGCGATGGGCACCTTCCGGGCGAGTGCCCGGGCCGCCGCCCGCGGACAGTCGGTGCGCGTGTAGCGCATCGCCTCGCCCGCGTTCGGCAGGAAGGCCTCGCAGTGCTCCAGGTCGGCCAGGGCCCCCAGGTCCCACCGCCCGCTCTCGTCCCAGCCCACGTCCGCGAAGACGCGCGAACCGCGCCGGGCCGCCTCGCCGATCCACTCCTCGCCGCGGCCGGGCCCCAGGGATGCCACGGCGGCGCGGGCTCTCGGCGGGCACTGCGGGAAGGGCCCGGAGCCGGCCGGCGGCGGGGCCTCGTGGCCGTGCGAGACCATCGTGCGCTCGCCCTCGTAGGCCATCGAGACCGTGACGGGGCTGTGCCAGCCGGGGACGGTCCGGGACATGGACAGGTCGATGCCCTCGCCCTGTTCCAGGGCGTCCCAGCAGTACTCCCCGTAGTGGTCGTCGCCGAAGGCAGCGGCCAGCGAGGTGCGCAGACCCAGCCGGGCCAGGGCGGTGGCCATGTTGGCGACGCCGCCGGGACTCGAACCCATGCCGCGCGCCCAGGACTCCGTACCGCGGACCGGTGCCGAGTCCAGGCCGGTGAAGATGATGTCGAGGAAGACCGTACCGGTCAGGAAGACGTCGCAGCCCGGGTCCTCCGGGTCGCGCAGCGGACCGAGCGGGTCCACGGCTGCGGTGCGGCTGTCAGGGTCCCGACTGGTCACGGTGGTCTCCCCTGTTGATCTCGAAGGGCCGTTTCTCGGTGAAATCTGCGAGGCATCCCCACCCGGGGCGGGATCCAAACCCAGTGTGGCGCAGGTCACCCACAACGTGCCGTGCGGCCCAGGCTCGGGGAGCCGCGGAGGGTCGGGCCCGGGCACCGTGCCGCCCGGGGCCGCCCGTGTCAGCCCCGCTTCGGCAGAGGCACCCGCGTCAGGTCCGCGGCCACGGTGAGTTCGCCCTCGAAACCCGCCGCCCGGGCCTGGCGCTCGAATGCGGCCGGGTCGGTGTAGCGCTGCGAGAAGTGCGTCAGCACGAGGTGCCGTACACCCGCGTCCCGCGCCGCCCGCGCCGCCTGGCCGGCGGTGAGGTGCCCGTGGTCGGTGGCCAGCCGTTCGTCCTCGTCGAGGAAGGTCGACTCGATCACCAGCATGTCGCAGCCCTCGGCGAGCTCGGTCACACCGGTGCAGAGCCGGGTGTCCATCACGAACGCGAAGCGCTGCCCGGGCCGTGGCTCGCTGACCTCCTCCAACGTGACGCCGCCGAGGTGCCCGTCCCGCTGGATCCGGCCCACGTCGGGGCCCTTGATCCCGTGCCGGGCGAGCAGTTCGGGCACCATCCGGCGCCCGTCGGGCTCGGTGATCCGGTAGCCGAAGGACTCCACCGGGTGCGAGAGCCGCCGGGTCTCCAGGACGTAGGAGACCCCATGCGCCACGGTTCCGTCCGCGGCCACCGGCTCCTCGCGGATCGGCACGGTCTCGCGGTAGGCCGTGGCGTACCGGAGCCGGTCGAAGAACTTCTGCCCCGACGCCGGGTAGTGCGCGGCGACCGGGTGCGGGACCTGGTCGAGGTTGATCCGCTGGATCACCCCGGCGAGGCCGAGGCTATGGTCACCGTGGAAATGGGTGATGCAGATCCGGTTGATGTCGTGCGCGGCCACCCCAGCACGCAGCATCTGCCGCTGCGTGCCCTCGCCCGGGTCGAAGAGGATGCCCTCGCCGTCCCAGCGCAGCAGGTAGCCGTTGTGGTTGCGGTGGCGGGTGGGCACCTGGCTGGCGGTGCCCAGCACCACGAACTCCCTGACGGACACGCGCTATCCCGGGGGCCACTGGAGGCCGCGGCCGCCCAGGACGTGCGCGTGGGCGTGCCATACGGTCTGGCCGGCCCCGGAGCCGGTGTTGAAGACGATCCGGTAGCCGTGGTCGTCGATCTTCTCGTCGGCGGCGACCCGTGCGGCCTCACGCAGTATGTCGGCGGCGACGCCCGGCTCGGCGGCCGCGAGCGACGCGGCGTCGGGGTAGTGCACTTTGGGGATGACGAGCACGTGTGTGGGCGCCTGCGGGTTGATGTCCCGGAAGGCGACGGTGGTTTCGGTCTCCCGGACCACGGTCGCCGGGATGGACCCCTCGACGATCTTGCAGAACAGGCAGTCGGCCTGCGGTTCCCCGGCCATTGCGCACCCTCCCGTGACGTTGATCGGTTTGGGCATCGTATCCAGCCGGGGCCGGCGGCGGGCGTGCGTTCCGGCCGGTCAGGCCCAGCGTCCCGTCAGGCCCAGCGTTTGATCAGGCCCAGCGTCCGGTCCGGGCCAGCAGGACCGCCACGGCCGCGGTGCCGGCCGTGGAGGTCCGCAGGACAGAACGGCCCAGGCGGTAGGGGTGCGCCCCCGCCGCGGCGAAGACCGCGAGCTCCTCCGGGGAGACCCCGCCCTCCGGGCCGACCACCAGGACGACGGAGCCGGTGACGGGCAGCTCGGCCGTGGCCAGGGCCTGCGAGGGGGTGTCGCGGTCCTCGTGCAGGACCATCGCCAGATCGGCGTCCGCCAGCAGCGCCGCGACCTGCTTCGTGGACAGGGCCTCGGCCACCTCCGGGAAGCGGACCCGGCGGGACTGCTTGCCCGCCTCGCGGGCCGTGGCCCGCCACTTGGCGAGGGACTTGGCCCCGCGGTCGCCACGCCACTGCGTGATGCAGCGCGAGGCCTGCCAGGGCACGATCGCGTCCACGCCGGTCTCGGTCATGGTCTCGACGGCCAGCTCGCCCCGGTCCCCCTTGGGCAGGGCCTGGACCACGGTGATGCGCAGCGCGGGCTCCTCCTCCCGCCCGGCGGCGGCGACCGCCACGACGAGTCGGTCCTTGCCCTCGGCCGCCTCGACCACCGCCTCCGCCCAGCCGCCGCGGCCGTCCGTCAGGACCACCTGCTCACCCGGGTTCAGCCGCTTCACGGACACCGCGTGCCGGCCCTCCGGGCCGTCCAGGACGAACTCCGCCCCCGCGGGGACCTCTTCGACCACGAACACCGGGGCCGTCATGACGCACTCCTCATCTTCATTTCCTTCAACATCGCCTGTGCCTGCGCCAGTTCGGCCGCCAGTACCTCCACCAGCTGCGCCGCCGGCAGCGCCCGCGCGAGCCGGTGCCCCTGGCCCGCCCACAGGGCCATGCCCTGCGGGTCGCCGGCCGCCGCGGCCGCCTTGCGCAGCCCCGAGGTCAGGTGGTGGACCTGGGGGTAGGCGGCCGGGGCGTAGGGGCCGTGCTCCCGCACGAAACGGTTGACCAGCCCCCGCGCCGGCCTCCCGGAGAAGGCCCGGGTCAGCTCCGTCCGGACGAAGAGCGGGTCGGTCAGCGCCTTCTTGTGCACGGGGTCGGCGCCCGACTCCGGACACGCCAGGAAGGCCGTCCCGAGCTGCGCCGCCGCCGCGCCGGCCGCCAGCAGGGCGGCGATCTGCGCGCCGCGCATGACCCCGCCCGCGGCGACGATCGGCAGGGCGACCGCCTCCCGTACCTGCGCCACCAGCGCCAGCAGTCCGACCGCCGCCGTGCCGTCCGTCTGCGGGTCGTCCCGGTGGGTGCCCTGGTGGCCGCCCGCCTCGACGCCCTGCACGCACACGGCGTCGGCGCCCGCCCGCTGGGCGCTGCGGGCCTCCTCGGCGGAGGTCGCCGTGACGATGGTGTGGGTCCCGGCCTTGCGCAGGGCGGCGAGGACCTCGGGGGCGGGACAGCCGAAGGTGAACGACACGACCGGGACCGGGTCCTCCAGCAGGATGGCGAGCTTGGCGTCGTAGCCGTCGTCGCTGGTGCCGATGACGTCCTCCTCGGCGAGCGAGATCTCGTACCAGCTGGCCTCGCCGGCCAGCTGCCCGCGGTACGCCTCCACCGCGGCCGGGTCGACGTACCCGGTCTGCGGCATGAAGAGGTTGACGCCGAAGCGGTGCCGGGTGAGCGCCCGCACCTGCTTGATCTCCTGGTACATCCCGTCGGCGGTCTTGTAGCCGCCGGCCAGGAAACCCAGCGCGCCCGCCTCGCACACGGCGGCGACGAGCGGCGGGCAGGAAGCGCCGCCGGCCATGGGAGCCTGCACGATCGGATGGAGGGAGAGACCGTTCGCGGCGGTGGACATGGCTGCATCGTGCCACGTCCCGCCCAGGGCGCCGAATCACCGCATTCGCCTGGCATAGTCCCGTTCCCGGCGGGCGGACGGCCGGCCTCGCGGGCACGCGAAGAGCCCGGCCCGGGGTGTCCCCGGACCGGGCTCGAAAGCGGCGTCCGCCGTGCGGTCAGCGACCGTTGAAAGCATCCTTCAGACGGCTGAAGAGGCCCTGCTGGCCCGGCGCGAACTGGCCCATGGGCCGCTCCTCACCGCGCAGCTTCGCCAGCTGGCGCAGCAGTTCCTCCTGCTGGGCGTCCAGCTTGGTCGGGGTGGTGACCTCGACGTGGACGATCAGGTCTCCGCGCCCGCCGCCGCGCAGGTGGGTGACGCCGCGCCCGTGCAGCGGGATCGCTTGGCCGGACCCGGTGCCGGGCCGGATGTCGATCTCCTCCAGGCCGTCCAACGTCTCCAGCGGACATTTGGTGCCGAGCGCGGCCGCCGTCATCGGGATGGTGACGGTGCAGTGCAGGTCGTCCCCGCGCCGCTGGAAGGTCGGGTGCGCCAGTTCGTGGATCTCCACGTACAGGTCGCCGGCGGGGCCGCCGCCGGGGCCGACCTCGCCCTCGCCCGCGAGCTGGATCCGGGTGCCGTTCTCCACACCGGCCGGGATCTTGACCGTGAGGCTGCGGCGGGAGCGGATCCGGCCGTCGCCCGCGCACTCGTGGCACGGGGTCGGGACGACGGTGCCGAAGCCCTGGCACTGGGGGCAGGGGCGCGAGGTCATGACCTGGCCCAGGAAGGACCGGGTGACCTGGGAGACCTCACCGCGTCCACGGCACATGTCGCAGGTCTGCGCCGAGGTCCCGGGGGCCGCGCCCTCACCGGAGCAGGTGGTGCAGACGACGGCCGTGTCGACCTGGATGTCCTTGGTCGTCCCGAAGGCCGCCTCGTCCAGCTCCAGGTCGAGGCGGATCATGGCGTCCTGGCCGCGCCGGGTCCGCGAGCGCGGTCCGCGCTGCGAGGCCTGGCCGAAGAAGGCGTCCATGATGTCGGAGAAGTTGCCGAAGCCGCCCGCCCCGAATCCGCCGGCTCCGCCGCCGCCCGAGGAGGACAGCGGGTCGCCGCCGAGGTCGTAGACCTGCTTCTTCTGCGGGTCCGACAGCACCTCGTAGGCCGCGTTGATCTCCTTGAAGCGCTCCTGCGTCTTCGGGTCCGGATTCACATCCGGGTGGAGTTCACGCGCGAGGCGCCGGAAGGCCTTCTTGATCTCGTCCTGCGATGCGTCGCGGCGCACGCCGAGAACGGCGTAGTAGTCCGTGGCCACTTACGACTCCGCCAGGATCTGTCCGACGTAACGTGCCACTGCGCGTACCGCTCCCATCGTTCCGGGGTAGTCCATGCGGGTCGGTCCGACCACGCCGAGTTTGGCGACGGTTTCGCCGCCCGAACCGTAACCGACCGAGACGACCGACGTGGAGTTGAGCCCCTCGTAGGCGTTCTCGTGCCCGATCCTTACGGCCATTCCCGACTCGTTGGCCTCGCCGAGGAGCTTGAGGAGCACGACCTGCTCCTCCAGCGCCTCCAGCACCGGCCTGATCGTCAGGGGGAAATCGTGTCCGAAGCGGGTGAGATTGGCGGTACCGCCGATCATCAGCCGCTCCTCCGCCTCCTCGACCAGGGTTTCGAGGAGCGTCGAGAGCACGGTGGACACCGTGCCCCGGTCCTCGGCCTCGAAGGACTCGGGGAGGTCCTGGACGAGCGGGGGGACATCGGTGAAGCGCCGGCCGACGACCCGGCTGTTGAGCCGGGCCCGCAGGTCGGCCAGCGAGGCCTCGCCGAAGGGGCTCGGGCAGTCGACGAGCCGCTGCTCGACGCGCCCGGTGTCCGTGATCAGTACGAGCATCAGCCGCGCGGGGGCGAGCGAGAGCAGCTCCACGTGCCGGACGGTCGACCGGGTCAGGCTGGGGTACTGCACGACCGCGACCTGACGGGTGAGCTGCGCGAGCAGCCGCACCGTACGGCCGACGACGTCGTCGAGGTCGACGGCCCCGTCGAGGAAGTTCTGGATGGCGCGACGCTCGGGCGTCGACAGCGGCTTGACCCCCGCGAGCTTGTCGACGAAGAGGCGGTAGCCCTTGTCGGTGGGGATCCGGCCGGCGCTGGTGTGGGGCTGGGCGATGTAGCCCTCTTCCTCCAGCACCGCCATGTCGTTGCGCACGGTGGCGGGCGAGACGCCGAGCCGGTGCCGCTCGGTGAGCGCCTTGGAGCCGACCGGCTCCTCCGTCCCGACGTAGTCCTGGACGATGGCGCGCAGCACTTCGAGTCTGCGTTCGCTGAGCATCGCGCACACCTCCAGCCTGATCCGTTGCCGTGTTCTGCCGTGTTCTGCCGTTCGTTGGCACTCTGTGCGTTCGAGTGCCAGAGATCCCCCGCTCAGTGTACGGCCGGGTGGTGAGACCGTGGCAAGGGAGGCCCGCCAGGGTAGCGTCGCGGCATGGACGTGCATTGGGAAGAGGCGGGCTGGGAACGGCTCACCGCAAGGACCGGCCGGCGGCGTCTGCCGGTGTGGGACTGCACGGTGGGACTGGTGGTGGGGGACGGGTCCGTCCTCCTCGTCGACCCCGGATCGTGCGTGCGCGAGGGCACCGAGGTGCGGGCCGAGGCCGAGCGACTGACGGGCCGGAGCGTGACCCATATCGCATTCACGCACGGTCATTTCGATCACGTCCTGGGCGCGTCCGCCTTCCCCGGGGCCCAGGTCTTCGGCGCGGTCGGGCTGGCCGCGCTGCTCGCCACGGGCCGCGAGGAGCTGCGCCGGGACGCGGTGCGGCACGGGCTCGCGCAGGCGGAGGCGAGCGAGGCGGTGGACCGCCTGGTGCTGCCCGGCCACCAGGTGTCGGGCGAGTGGACCCTGGACCTGGGCGGGGTGCAGGTGCTGCTGGCCAACGTGGGGCCCGGGCACACCGGACACGACCTGGCCGTCTTCGTCGCGGGTGACCGCGAGACCGTGTTCTGCGGGGACCTGGTCGAGGAATCGGGCGAGCCGGTGGCCGGCCCGGACGCCGTGCCGCGGCAGTGGCCCGCGGCCCTGGACCGGCTCCTGGCGCTGGGCGGCGAGGACGCACTGTACGTACCCGGTCACGGAGCAGTGGTCGACGCGCGGTTCGTGCGTGCGCAACGCGCCACACTGGCGGCCCGTTCCGGCGTGTCGTAGCGGGGAGGGCCACCGCTCTCCTAGTGTCGACCGGATGCGCGAGTACTCCCCCGACCTGACCCCGCAGTGGAAGCGCCCCAAGGCCGTCCCGGAGGTCGCCGCGGACCCGGACCTGGTCGTCGAGGTGGCGGGTACGGACTTCTGCGGCGCGGTGGTGGCCTGCGAGGCGGGGACGGTGACCCTGGAGGACCGGTTCGGCAAGCGCCGGGTGTTCCCCATGGAGCCGCGGGCCTTCCTGCTGGACGGCGCGGTGGTCACCCTGGTCCGCCCGTCGCGGGGCCCGTCGGCGCCGGCCCGGACGGCATCGGGGTCGATCGCCGTCCCCGGCGCGCGGGCGCGGGTGGCCCGGGCGGGCCGGATCTACGTGGAGGGCCGCCACGACGCCGAGCTGGTGGAGCGGGTCTGGGGCGACGACCTGCGCATCGAGGGCGTCGTGGTCGAATACCTGGAGGGCGTCGACGACCTCCCCGCGGTGGTCGCGGAGTTCGGTCCGGCGCCGGACGCCCGGCTGGGGGTGCTGGTGGACCACCTGGTGCCGGGCTCGAAGGAGTCCCGTATCGCCGCCGCTGTCGCCGCCACCTCGCCCGACGTGCTGGTGGTCGGCCATCCGTACGTGGACGTCTGGCAGGCCGTGAAGCCCTCCGCGCTGGGCATCGCCGCATGGCCGGTGGTCCCGCGCGGCCAGGACTGGAAGACGGGCGTCTGCCGCGCCCTGGGCTGGCCGGAGAACACCGGGGCCGCCTGGCAGCACATCCTGTCCCGGGTGGGCTCCTACAAGGACCTGGAGCCGACCCTGCTGGGCCGCGTGGAGGAGCTCATCGACTTCGTCACGGGTGACGGCGGGGCCTGACGCCGTCGAAGGTTTCCGAAGTCGCTCGTGTCCAGCTCGATGGCGAGCAGTTCCGGCGGCAGCGGCTCGCCGCACTCCGAGACCGGCCGGGAGCGGTCCACGGCGTCGTTACCCCGACCGGCCGGGATCGTCAGCGGGGCGCACTGCGCGACGACGGGTCGGCGGCGGCCCGGGGACGGCGCGGCAGTCCGAACGAGGATCCGGTGGTCTTCACCCCGGCGGGTGATCAGTCCACCAGGTCCCGCACCACCGCATCGGCCAGCAGCCGCCCACGCAGGGTCAGCACGGCCCGCCCGGCCTCGTAGGGGCCCGGCTCCAGCAGCTCGTCGGCGAGGGCCTTGCGGGAAGCGGCCAGACCGGCCGGGGCGAGCAGGGACAGCGGGACGCCGTCCACGAGGCGCAGCTCCAGCAGGATCCGCTCCACGCGGCGGTCCTCCGCCGAGAGCAGCTCGCGCCCCGCCCCCGGGGAGCGCCCCTCGGCGAGGGCGGCGGCGTAGGCACCGGGGTGCTTGACGTTCCACCAGCGCACCCCGCCCACATGCGAGTGCGCCCCCGGTCCGGCGCCCCACCAGTCGGCGCCGCGCCAGTACAGCTCGTTGTGCAGGCAGCGCCCGGCGTCCGAGGTGGCCCAGTTCGACACCTCGTACCAGGAGTACCCCGCCTGGGCCATGACCTCGTCGGCGATCAGGTAGCGGTCGGCGTGGACGTCGTCGTCCGTCATGGGGACCTCGCCGCGGCGGATCCGGCGGGCCAGCTGGGTGCCCTCCTCGACGATCAGCGCGTAGGCACTGACGTGGTCCGGGCCGGCCCCGAGGGCGGCGGCGAGGGAGTCGCGCCAGTCCCGGTCCGTCTCGCCCGGGGTGCCGTAGATCAGGTCGAGGTTGACGTGCTCGAAGCCCGCCGCGCGGGCCTCCGCCACGCACGCCTCGGGGCGCCCGGGTGTGTGGGTGCGGTCCAGGACCTTCAGGACGTGCTGCTTGGCGCTCTGCATGCCGAACGAGATCCGGTTGAAGCCGCCGGCCCGCAGCTCCGCCAGGTAGGCCGGGTCCACGGACTCCGGATTGGCCTCCGTGGTGATCTCGGCGTCGTCGGCCAGGCCGAACTCGTCCCGGATCGCCGCGAGCATCTGTACGAGGTCCCCGGCGGGCAGCAGCGTCGGCGTGCCGCCGCCGACGAAGACGGTGCGGACGGACCTCGGGTCGTCGCCGAGCACCTTCCGTGCGAGCCGGACCTCGTCGATCAGGGTGGCGGCGTAGTTCTCGCGGGAGGCGAGCACGCCTCCCGTGCCCCGTAGCTCGGTCGCCGTGTAGGTGTTGAAGTCGCAGTACCCGCAGCGTGTGGCGCAGTACGGGACGTGCAGGTAGAACCCGAGCGGCCGCTCCCCCGCGCCCGCCAGGGCGTGCGACGGCAGCGAGCCGTCTTCGGGCATGGGTTCACCGTCGGGGAGTGCGGAAGGCATACCCCCATCATCCCGCACGCGGCAGCCCGCCCTGCCCGCCCGCCCCACGGCCGCCGGCGCCCCGGCGGGCGTGGGGCGGGGCGTGGGGTGCGGGCCGACGCCCCGCACCGCCGGGCCCGCGGCGGGCGTCAGGCCTCGCGGGCTCCCTCGTACATCTCTTCGATCAGGTGCTTGAACTCACGCTCGACCACCGGCCGCTTGAGCTTCAGGCTGGGCGTGAGGTCGCCGTGCTCGACGTCGAGGTCGCGCGGCAGGATCCGGAACTTCTTGACCGTCTGCCACCGCTGGAGGCCCTCGTTCAGGGTCTGGACGTAGGTCTCGATCAGCCGGTCGGTCTCCGGCGCCGCCAGGACCTCCTGGTACGTGCGGCCCTCCAGCCCGTTCTCGGCCGCCCAGCCGAGGATCGACGGCTCGTCGAGGGCGATCAGCGCCGAGCAGAAGTTCCGGTCGGCGCCGTGCACGACGATGGTCGACACGTACGGGCAGATCGCCTTGAACTGGCCCTCGATCTCGGCCGGGGCGACGTACTTGCCGCCCGAGGTCTTGATCAGGTCCTTCTTGCGGTCGGTGATGCGCAGGTAGCCGTCGGGCGACAGCTCGCCGATGTCGCCGGTGTGCAGCCAGCCGTCGGACTCCAGGACCTCGGCGGTCTTGTCCGGCTGCCCGTGGTAGCCCTCCATGATGCCGGGGCCGCGCAGCAGGACCTCGCCGTCGTCGGCGATGCGGACCTCGGTGCCGGGGAGCGGCTTGCCGACCGTGCCGGTGCGGTACGCCTCGCCGGGGTTGACGAAGGAGGCCGCGCTGGACTCCGTCAGGCCGTAGCCCTCCAGGATGTGGATGCCCGCGCCGGAGAAGAAGAAGCCGATGTCGGGGGCCAGGGCCGAGGCACCGGACACGGCAGCGCGCAGCTTCCCGCCGAAGGCGTCGCGGAGCTTGGAGTAGACGAGCGCGTCGGCGATCTTGTGCTTGGTGGTGAGGCCGAGGGGGGCGGTCGCCCGCCCGGTGCGGCGGTAGTTGTCCTGCGTGACCCTGGCGTACTCGCGGGCGACGCCGGCGGACCACTGGAAGATCTTGTACTTGGCGCCGCCGGCGGCCCGGGCCTTGGCGGCCACGCCGTTGTAGACCTTCTCGAAGATGCGCGGGACGGCGGCCATGTAGGTGGGCTGCACGACCGGCAGATTCTCGATGATCTTGTCGATGCGGCCGTCGACGGCCGTCACGTGACCGGCCTCGATCTGGCCGGAGGTCAGCACCTTGCCGAAGACGTGGGCCAGCGGCAGCCAGAGGTACTGGACGTCCTCCTTGCCGATCAGGCCGGTGGCGACCATGGCCTTGGCGAGGTACGACCAGTTGTCGTGCAACAGGCGCACGCCCTTGGGGCGGCCGGTGGTGCCGGAGGTGTAGATGAGGGTGGCGAGCTGGTCGGAGGTGATGGACGCGATGCGCTCGTCGACGGCCCCGGGGTGCTTGGTGAGGTGCTCCTTGCCTCTCTCCTCCAGCTCGGCCAGCGAGAGCACCCAGCCCTCCGGGTCACCCTCGACGGCGACCGCGTCGTCGGCGTCCAAGACCACGACGTGCCGCAGGCCCGGCAGGTCGGCGCGGCGCTCGCGCGCCTTCGCCAACTGCTTCGCGTCCTCGGCGATGAGCACCCGGCTCTCGGAGTCCGCGAGGATGAACGCCGACTCGTCCGCGTTGGTGCTGGGGTAGATCGTGGTGACCGCGCCGCCGGCGCACATCACACCGAGGTCGGAGAGGATCCACTCGACCCGGGTGTTGGAGGCGAGCGCCACACGCTGTTCCGTTTCGAGGCCGAGGGAGATCAGCCCGGCCGCGATGGCGAAGACCCGGTCGGCGGCCTGACTCCAGCTCAGGGACTTCCAGTCGTCCGGTGCGCCCTGGCCGCCGGCCGCCGGCACCGGATACCGGTAGGCCTCGTCGTTCGGCGTCGCGGCGACGCGCTCACGGAAGAGCACCGCCACGGTGGGCGGGCGGTTCTCGAGATAGGTCTGTGTGTCGCTCACGACATCCTCCGGACCGGTCCACGCGGCAGAGCGTGGGCGTGGGGCGCTGGGTGCGCTTGGGACTGGCGGGTTTGCAGCCGCTGACTTTTTAAACTGACGAGTAACCGTTGAGCAGTGATCAGCCTAGAGCGCCTCCGGCGTGCGCGTAAGAGCCAGTGAGCGGCCGGTTCATAACGAAACAGGCCCCTGCGCCGATGCGCGGGGGCCTGTGTACGCCGGGTGACGGAGGGACGGCTACTTCTTCTTGCCGCCGGACTCGTCACTGGAGAGGACGGCGATGAAGGCCTCCTGCGGGACCTCCACGGAGCCGACCATCTTCATGCGCTTCTTGCCTTCCTTCTGCTTCTCCAGCAGCTTCCGCTTGCGGGAGATGTCACCGCCGTAGCACTTGGCGAGGACGTCCTTGCGGATGGCGCGGATGGTCTCGCGGGCGATGACGCGGGAGCCGATCGCGGCCTGGACCGGCACCTCGAAGGCCTGCCGCGGGATCAGCTCGCGCAGCTTGGCGACGAGGCGCACGCCATAGGCGTAGGCGGCGTCCTTGTGGCAGACGGCGGAGAAGGCGTCGACCTTGTCGCCGTGCAGCAGGATGTCGACCTTGACCAGGCTGGAGGCCTGCTCGCCGGTGGGCTCGTAGTCGAGGGAGGCGTAGCCGCGCGTCTTGGACTTCAGCTGGTCGAAGAAGTCGAAGACGATCTCGGCGAGCGGGAGGGTGTAGCGGATCTCGACGCGGTCCTCGGAGAGGTAGTCCATGCCGAGGAGGGTGCCGCGGCGCTGCTGGCACAGCTCCATGATCGCGCCGATGAACTCGGTCGGGGCGAGCACGGTGGCCCGGACGACCGGCTCGAAGACGTCCTTGATCTTGCCTTCGGGGAACTCGCTCGGGTTGGTGACGGTGACTTCCTTGCCGTCCTCCAGGACCACCCGGTAGACCACGTTGGGCGCGGTGGCGATCAGGTCGAGGCCGAACTCGCGCTCCAGGCGCTCGCGGACCACGTCCAGGTGGAGCAGGCCGAGGAAGCCGACGCGGAAGCCGAAGCCCAGCGCCGCCGAAGTCTCGGGCTCGTAGACCAGCGCGGCGTCGTTGAGCTGGAGCTTGTCCAGGGCCTCGCGCAGGTCGGGGTAGTCGGAGCCGTCCAGCGGGTAGAGGCCCGAGAAGACCATCGGCTTCGGGTCCTTGTAGCCGCCGAGGGCTTCGGTCGCGCCGTTGTTCAGGCTGGTGATGGTGTCACCGACCTTGGACTGGCGGACGTCCTTCACGCCGGTGATGATGTAGCCCACCTCGCCGACGCCGATGCCGTCGGCCGGGGTCATCTCCGGGGAGGAGACACCGATCTCCAGCAGTTCGTGGGTGGCGCCGGTGGACATCATCTTGATGCGCTCGCGCTTGTTGAGCTGGCCGTCGACCACACGGACGTACGTCACGACGCCGCGGTACGAGTCGTAGACCGAGTCGAAGATCATCGCGCGGGCGGGGGCGTCCTTGACGCCGACCGGGGCCGGGACGGTGGCGACGACCTTGTCCAGCAGGGCGTCGACGCCCATACCGGTCTTGGCCGAGACGCGCAGCACGTCGTCGGGGTCACAGCCGACCAGGTTCGCGAGCTCCTCGGCGAACTTCTCCGGCTGGGCGGCCGGCAGGTCGATCTTGTTGAGGACCGGGACGATCGCGAGGTCGTTCTCCATCGCCAGGTACAGATTGGCGAGGGTCTGCGCCTCGATGCCCTGGGCGGCGTCCACCAGCAGGATCGTGCCCTCGCACGCGGCGAGCGAGCGCGAGACCTCGTAGGTGAAGTCGACGTGCCCAGGGGTGTCGATCATGTTGAGGATGTGGGTGCTGCCCTGACCCTCGCCCGTGGTGGGCGCCCAGGGCAGTCGCACCGCCTGGGACTTGATCGTGATGCCGCGCTCACGCTCGATGTCCATGCGGTCGAGGTACTGGGCGCGCATCTGCCGCTGATCGACGACACCGGTGAGCTGGAGCATCCGGTCGGCAAGGGTCGACTTGCCGTGGTCGATGTGCGCGATGATGCAGAAGTTGCGGATCAGCGCCGGGTCGGTACGGCTCGGCTCGGGCACGTGGCTGGGGATCGCGGGCACGCAGTGTCCTGATTCTCGGGTCGCAGTCGGAAGCGTCTTCGGAGCGTCGGTCGCAGCGGACGGTCCGGCTCCGGTCGCTCTCGGCGGCACGATGTCGGTCCATACGCAGGCTCCCATGGTCCCATGGACGGGGCAGTGCGCTCGGTTTGGGCCGCCGGGAGCGTGCCTGGTAGCCTGGGCAGCTGTGTCTCGCATGCCCTCTCACCAGGGGGACCCTGGACGAAGTCCGGGGGAGGGACACCATCCGAAGATCAACCCCTGAACCTGAAAAGGCTCTTTCGTGGCGAACATCAAGTCCCAGATCAAGCGGAACAAGACCAACGAGAAGGCTCGCCTTCGCAACAAGTCGGTCAAGTCCGAGCTGCGCACCTTCATCCGCAAGGCCAACGAGGCCATCCTCGCCGGCGACGCGGAGAAGGCCACCGCTGCGGCCCGCCTGGCTTCCAAGAAGCTGGACAAGGCCGTCTCGAAGGGTGTCATCCACAAGAACGCCGCCGCCAACAAGAAGTCGGCGCTGGCCTCCAAGGTTGCCGCCATCTGAGTTCCGCACTCGATGTGATCGCCGGAAGGGACCCAGCGGGCCCTCTCTCCCGCTCCTGACCGGCAACCCGCTCCGCACACGAAGCGTTCGCCACGCGGGTGCGGAGCAACCGAGCAGTGACCGAAGGCCCCGGTCGTCCCCCTTCCCCAGGGTGACGACCGGGGCCTTCGCGCAGCCCGGGCAGGAAAGCGGGACGGGCGGGGCAGGGCCGGCGGTCAGCGGCGCTGGGGGCGGGCCGCGCGGGCCACCGCGACGACCGCCTTCTCCAGGGCGTACTCGGGATCGTCGCCCCCGCCCTTGACGCCCGCGTCCGCGGCGGCCACGGCGCGCAGGGCGTCCGCGACGCCGTCCGCCGACCAGCCCCGCATCTGCTGGCGGACCCGGTCGATCTTCCACGGTGGCATGCCGAGATCACGGGCCAGGTCCCCGGGGCGGGCCCCACGCGGTGCCGCGGCGAGCTTGCCGATGGCGCGGACCGCCTGGGCCAGCGCACTGGTGATCAGGACCGGCGCCACACCGGTGGCCAGGGACCAGCGCAGGGCCTCCAGGGCCTCGGCCGCGCGCCCCTCGACCGCACGGTCGGCGACCGTGAAGCTGGATGCCTCGGCGCGCCCGGTGTAGTAGCGGCCGACGACGGCCTCGTCGATGGTTCCCTCGACGTCCGCGCACAGCTGGGCCGCGGCGCTCGCCAGCTCCCGCAGGTCGCTGCCGATCGCGTCGACCAGCGTCTGACACGCCTCCGGGGTGGCCGACCGGCCCAGCGTGCGGAACTCGCCCCGCACGAAGGCGAGCCGGTCCGCCGCCTTCGTCATCTTCGGGCAGGCGATCTCCCGGGCGCCCGCCTTGCGGGCGGCGTCCAGCAGGCCCTTGCCCTTGACTCCGCCCGCGTGGAGGAGGACCAGCGTGATCTCCTCGTAGGGCGCGGCGAGGTAGGCCTTGACCTCCTTGACCGTGTCGGCGGAGAGGTCCTGCGCGTTGCGCACGACCAGCACCTTGCGCTCGGAGAAGAGCGAGGGGCTGGCCAGCTCGGCCAGGGTGCCGGGCTGGAGCTGGTCGGAGGTGAGGTCGCGGACGTCGGTGTCGGCGTCGGCGGCCCGGGCGGCCGCCACCACCTCCCGCACGGCGCGGTCGAGCAGCAGTTCCTCCTGCCCCACCGCGAGGGTGATCGGGGCGAGGGGATCGTCGGTGGAGTTCTTCCTGGTGGCCATCGCCTCCAGCATCCCACGCCTCGCTGACAGCCCCCCGCGCCCCGGCCCCCTCCACCGGGTGTTCGACAATGGCCCGGTGAACGTGCGACATGTACTCGTCCTGCCCGACCGCGACGCCGCCGAGGAGGTGGCCCAGGAGGCCGTCGACCGCTTCGGTCTCCCGGAGGAGCCGCAGTTGGTACGCGACGCGCTGGCCGGCGAGGACGACGCCGAGGACGCCCAATGGCTGGTCGTCGTCGAGGATCCGCGGGAACGGCTCGACGCCACTGCTCTGGACGGCCTCGCCGCCGAGTACGAAGGCTGGCTGGAGGCCCCCTGAGCCCCGACCGGGCCGGGGCCGGAGGTCAGGCCTTGTGCACGATCTGGACGTCCAGCGTGATGTCCACGCTGGACCCGATCGCCGCGATCCCGTGCGCCAGCATCGACTGCCAGTTGAGGGTGAAGTCCTCGCGGTGCAGCTCGGCGGTGGCCCGGCAGGCCGCCCGCACCTCACCCTCCATGCCCGTCCCGAGGCCCAGGTACTGGGTGTCCAGGGTCACGGACCGGCTCACTCCGTGCAGGGTCAGCGCACCGGCAACGGCCCAGCGGCTGCCGCTGCGGTGCATGAAGCGTTCGCTGTAGAACTCCACCGTGGGGTGGCGGGCCGCGTCCAGGAAGTCGCCCGACCGCAGGTGGTCGTCGCGCAGCCGCACCCCGGTGTCGATGCTCGCAGCATCGATGATCACGTGCATGGAGGAGTCCTCCATGCGGTCCGCTATCCGCACCGCCCCGGCGAACGTGTTGAAGCGCCCGTTGATGCGGGCCAGGCCGATGTGGCGGGCCGTGAAACCGATGGACGAGTGCGTCGGGTCGATCTCCCAGTGACCGGGCTGCGGCAGGACCGGGGGCTCCACCGCGTCGAGGACGATCTCCGCCGTACCGGGCTGCGCGGGGTCTCCCACGAGCGTGACCCCGTGGAACGGCGTGTACCCCTCTGCGGTGACGGAGAGCCGGTACTCCCCTTCCGGAACGGTGGCGGTGAAACCGCCGAACGGGTCGGTCTCGCCGCCGACGATCCGGCGGCCGATCGGATCCGTCACCTCGAACGCGGCCTGCCGGATGGGCCGGTGGACCGTGTCGAGGACTCGGCAGCTGAGCAGACGCGCCGTCGGCGGCAGCGTCAGTGTCGCGGATGTGTGCGGGCTGGAACTTCCGGCCGACTCCATCCCCCGTCGGCGACCGAACATGACGTGTGCACCCCCGTGCTGTATGGACTGGGACCGTTCTGGCGAAGACGCATTCGATCATGCTGTCGGGTTGTGGGCAAACAGAACACTCGCGCCCGGTATGGCCGCGTCGGTCACGCCGCCTCCTGGCCGGAAACGCACGCAGCCGAACGCCGGATCCACTGACGGCGATCGAGCCGTCGGTGTCGGTGCGCAGCACCGTCGCACCCACGGCCCGCAGGCGGGTGAGCGTACCCGGCGCGGGGTGCCCGTACCGGTTTTTTGTCCCGACGGGAACAATCGCGAGCCTGGGCCGGACCCGCTCGTACAGCCCGGGATCCTGGTGCGCGGAGCCGTGGTGGGCGACCTTGAGGACATCGACCGGCCCCAGCTGCGGATGCTCCCTCAGGAGGGCCTGCTGCGCGGCCGGTTCGAGGTCTCCGAGCAGGAGCAGGGTCAGCCCCGCGGCGCGCACCAGCAGGACGACGCTCGCGTCGTTGGGCCCCGGGAAGGGCGAGCCGCCCGGCGGGGGCCACAGCACCTGCCATTCCAGCGGCCCGGCTCGGCGCCGCTCCCCCTGCACGGCGCGTACCACCGGCACCCCGGCGGCCGCGGCGGTCCGGCGGACGAACGCGGCCTGCCCCGGCGGCTCCTCCAGCACAGTGGTCTGGACCACCCCCACGGAGCGGCCCCGCAGCACGCCCCGCAACCCTCCCACATGGTCGGCGTGGAAGTGCGTCAGCAGCAGCATCGGCACCCGGCGCACCCCCAGCCCGCGCAGGCACTCGTCCACCGGCCCGGGCTCCGCGCCGGCATCCACCACCAGCGCCTCCCCCGGGCCGACGGCCAGAACGCCGGCGTCCCCCTGCCCCACGGCGCACTGGACGTAACTCCAGTCGGGCGGAGGCCAGCCGGTGAGCGTGCGGGTGAGCTGCGGCGGCCGCAGTACCGCGAGGAGCAGCAGCACCGCCAGCGCGGAGCACAGCCACCGCCGCCGCCTCCACCGGGCACCGAGAACCACGGCCGTCAGGGTGGCGGCGGTCAGCAGCAGGCCGCCGGCGAGTCCGCCCGGCCAGGAGAGCTCGGCGCCGGGAAGCCCCGCCCCGGCCCGCGCGACGGCCGCGATCCACCCCGCGGGCACCCCGGCGCACCGGGCGAGCACCTCCGCGGCGGGCATCGAGAGCGGGGCCGCGGCCAGGGTGGCGAAGCCGAGGACGGTCGCCGGACCGGCGGCCAGCTCGGCCAGCAGGTTGCACGGCACCGCCACCAGGCTGACCCGGGCCGCGAGCACGGCGACGACGGGCGCGCACACCGCCTGGGCGGCGGCGGCAGCCCCCAGCGCCTCGGCGAGCCGGGGTCCCGCCCCGCGCCGCCGCAGGGCCCCGCTCCACCGCGGAGCGAGGGTCAGCAGCGCCCCCGTGGCCAGGACCGAGAGCAGGAAGCCGGGACTGCGGGCCAGCCACGGGTCGTAAAGCACCAGCAGCAGCACGGCGGCGCCCAGCGCAGGAATCAGGGACCGGCGCCGGCCGGTGGCGATGGCCAGCAGGGTGACCGCCCCGCAGGCCGCCGCCCGCAGCACGCTCGGCTCCGGACGGCACACCACCACGAAGGCCAGCGTCAAGGCCGCCCCGCACACGGCGGTCGCCCGCAGCGAAAGCCCCAGCCGGGGCGCCAGCCCCCGCCGCTCGGCCTGCTGGGCGCGGCCCGGGGGCCCGATGAGCAGGAACAGCACCACGGTCAGGTTCGACCCGGAAACGGCCAGCAAATGGAGCAGATCGGTGGCCCGGAAGGCCTCGTGCAGGTCGGGCGGGACCCTGGACGTGTCCCCGACGACCAGTCCCGGCAGCAGGGCCCGAGCATCCGGTGCGAGCCCATCGGTAGCCCGGCGCAGCCCGGCCCGCAGCCGCCCCGCCAGCCGCTGAGCGGCATCCGGGCCACCGGTCACCCCCGGCGGCGTGTCGCCGGCCGGGCGGAGCAGCGCCACGGCCCGCTCCCCGTCCCGCGCCGGGGCCAGCCGGGCGGCCACCTCCACCCGGGTGGAGGGCAGGAGGCGGGCCCATCCCACGTGTCCGGCCAGCACCCGCACCGGCGTCGCGACCCGACTCCCCGCACCGTCGGGCCCGGTCACCCGGGTCACCACCGCGTCCAGCACCACCACCGGCGGCCCGCTCCCGCTCCGCGCGGTCCTGGGGTCGGATGCGACGGTGAGCTCCGCGAGGACCCGGGCGTGCTCCCGCGCCAGCCCGGCGACCGGCCCGGCCCGCGCCTCGGCCGACTGGAGCCCCGCGACACAGGCTCCGGCGGCCGCGGCCAGCAGGGCCGCCGCCACGGCCGGACCGACCCCCCACCGGGCCCCCTGACGCCCTCCTCGGACCAGCAGCAGCCCCGCGGCGGCCACCGCCAGCCCCGCACCGAGGGCGGTCGCCCCCACAGGTGAGTCGAGGGCGAGGGCGGCCGCCGCCCAGGCGGCCACCGCCGGCACCGCGAGCCGCAGATCCGCAGGCCCCGCCCCCTCCCCGCGGTTCACGGCCGCACCAGCGTGCGCAGGTCGGCGAAGCGCCGCTCGCCGATGCCGTTGACCTGGCGGAGCTCCTCCACGGACCGGAATCCGCCGCGGGCGGTGCGGAAGTCGACGATGTGCTGGGCCAGGACCGGCCCCACCCCGGGGAGGGCGTCCAACTGCTCGACGGTGGCGGAGCCCAGACTGAGCGGCCCGGCGGCCGGACCGCCCGCGGCCGTTCCCGGCGGCGCCGTCGCGCCCACCAGCACCTGCTCGCCGTCCACCAGCACCCGGGCCCGGTTCAGCCCGGTGGTGTCCGTACCCGGACGCACTCCCCCGGCGGCGGCCAGCGCGTCCTCGACCCGGGACCCGGCTGGCAGGCGCCGCACTCCGGGGTCCCTGACCTTCCCGCCGACATCGACGACCACGGTCCCCGCGGGCCCCGCGCCGCCCCCTCCCCCTGCCGCGGCCGGCGCCGCGGCCACGGCCGGCAGCACCGCCGGGGCGGGGGCGGTCACGTCCTGCGGCCGGGCCGACCAGTACTGCTGCGCGGCGAAGCACACGGCGGCGACCAGGACCACCCCGACCGCAGCCACCGAGCGCGGCTCCACCGCGCAACGGGCCTGCAGCCATACCGGCAGCCGCTCCCGCACCGCCAGCCTCCGCGCGGCACCGGCGGTCAGGGCGCCGGCCACCGCTCCGCCGGACGGTGCCGGCGGATCCTCCGCGGCCGACGGCGACGGGAGCAACGGCTGCAGGGGCGACGGCTGGCTGACCGCCGGCTCCGGCGGGCCGGCACCGCCGAGCAGGGCTTCGGCCCTCCGCCGCAACGCGTCCGGCCCCGGGTCGGGACCCGACCCCTCGTCCGGCCCAGGGTGCGGCCCCCGACGAGGACGTGCGGGCGCGCCGCGGAGGCCGTTGCGGCGCCTGCCGCCGCCACCGCCGCGCCGCAGGCGGCTGTCGGAGAGACGGGTACGGCCCGGGCCACTGGTGGCGCCCGACGGATACGCGATACGGGTTCGAAGAGTCATGCCACGACCGTAGAGACAGATCCCGACCACCGTCCGGATCCTTCAATTCCGGTGGATATCGGCCCTGTTGTGGAAAACCGCGCCACTCGTTCCGGTGATCAGCGGGGCGAGACGACCGCCGCCAGGAGCCCCGGTCCGGTGTGCGCGCCGATCACCGCGCCGACCTCGCTGACGTGCAGCTCGACCAGGCCGGGAATCCGCTCGCGGAGCCGCTCGGCGAGCCTCTCAGCCCGCTCCGGTGCCGCCAGGTGATGCACCGCCACGTCCACCTCCGCGGAGCCGGCGCGCTCGACGGCCAGCTCCTCCAGACGGGCGATGGCCTTGGAGGCCGTACGCACCTTCTCCAGCATCTCGATACGCCCGCCGTCCAGGGTCAGCAGCGGCTTCACCGCCAGGGCCGAGCCGAGGAGCGCCTGCGCGGCCCCGATCCGGCCGCCGCGGCGCAGATAGTCGAGGGTGTCCACGTAGAAGTACGCGGCCATGTCCGCCGCCCGCTTCTCGGCGGCCGCCACGGCCTCGTCCACGGAGCCGCCGGCCTCGGCGGCCTCGGCCGCGGCAAGCGCGCAGAACCCGAGGGCCATCGCGACCATGCCGGTGTCCACGACGCGCACCGGCACGGGTGCGGTCCTGGCCGCCAGCACGGCGGCGTCATAGGTCCCCGAGAACTCAGCGGACAGGTGCAGGCTGACCACGCCGGTCGCCCCGGCGTCCGCCGCCTCCCGGTAGGCACGTACGAACTCCTCCGGGCCGGGGCGGGAGGTGGTGACCGGGCGGCGCTTCTGCAAGGCGAGGGCCAGGCTGCGCGCCGAGATCTCGGTGCCTTCTTCGAGCGCCTCGCCGCCGAGCACCACGGTGAGCGGGACGGAGGTGATTCCGTGCCGCGCCATGGCCGGACGGGGCAGGTAGGCCGTGGAATCGGTGACGATGGCGACATGGCGGGACATGAGGCGGAGGTTACCGCCCGTGGGGGCGGTACGGCAGCCGGGGCCCCGGGCTGGGGCGGGACGGGCACCGCTCGGCTTCGGCCGCGGCGGTCAGATCCTACGGATCGGGGGCCGCGGGCCGCCCCCCGGGGTCGCTGCCGCGCCTCCCCGCCCCGGCCCTTTGCCGCACCGGAAACTCGCCCCGGGGCCCACAGCTGGGACCCACGCCCGACGCAGGCCCACGCCCCACACAGGTCCACGGCCACACAGGCCCACGCCCCAGGGACCCACGCCCCGGTCCCGACCCCGTTCCCCGGGCGGTGGTTCCGCTCAGCCGCCGGTTCCGCTCAGCCCGCGCTTTCCGGGCGGGCGGTCTTCTGCCACGGGTACTGCATCGTCGGGGTCGGCGGGTTCAGGGCCGCCTGCGGGGGTGCGGTCGCCGGCTTCGGGGCCGCCGGCCCGGGCGCGGTGGGCGTGGCCTGGGCCGCGTCCCACTCGGCGGCCGCCGTCGCCAGGCCGTCCACCGGCTCGCGCGACCAGTCGCGCAGCGCGCCCGACTCCATCTCGATCTGCTCGGACAGCAGGGACAGCTCGTCCTCCGCGAAGCGGCGGGCCCGGTCGCGGGCGGCCCACCGCAGCGAGTCCGCCGCCTCGATGATCCTGGCGGTGCGCTCGCGCAGATCCGGCAGCAGCTCCGCGGTGCGCCGCCGGTCGGGCTCCTGCTCCAGCCGCTTCAGCTCCCCGTCGAGCTCGTGCCCGTGGGCGCTGAGCCGCTCGAACAGCCCAAGGGACTCCCGCAGCGAGGCGTCCGTCCGGGCTCCCTCGGCCAGCGCCTGCTGGGTGGCGCGCATGGACGTGCGCAGGTCCAGCCGCAGCTGCGCCAGCGCGCCCGCAACGCCGACCTGGCCGAAGCTCTTGGCGCGCAGCGTGGTGTCCTCCACGCTGCGGCGCGCCTGGGCGACGGTGCGCTCCACGCCCCGCTTGGCCGCGCCCACCGCCTTGACCGTGAGGTACGCGCCGAGGCCGACCATGGCCAGCAGCATCAGCGCGAAGATGATCAACGCGGCCTCCATGACGGCCCCTTTCCCCAGGCGTCCGCTCTTCCCTCCACCGTAAACGCCACGGGCAGGTCGGGGGTTCCCTTCGAACCCCCAACCTGCCCGTACGGGATCCCCCTCATACGGGGGTGCGCCCTCAGACGACGATGTTCACCAGCTTCGGCGCACGCACGATCACCTTGCGGATCTCCGCGCCGCCCAGGGCCGCCACCACGGCGGCGTCGGTCACGGCCAGCTGCTCCAGCTCGGCGTCCGTGATCGTCGGCGGCACCTCCAGCCGCGCCTTGACCTTGCCCTTGACCTGCACCACGCACGTCACGCTCTCGTCCACGACGTACGCCGGGTCCGCTACGGGGAAGTCCTGGTGGACCACCGACTCGCTGTGGCCCAGCCGGTGCCACAGCTCCTCCGCGATGTGCGGGGCAAGCGGGGCGACCAGCAGGACCAGCCGCTCGGCGACCGAGCGCTCCAGCGGGCGGCCCGCCTTCGTCAGGGCGTTGTTCAGCTCGGTGATCTTGGCGATGGCGGTGTTGAACCGCAGCCCCGCCATGTCCGAGCCCGCCCCGTCGATGGCCTTGTGCAACGCACGCAGGGTGTCCTCGGCGGGTTCCGCGTCCACGACGGTGACCGCGCCGGTCTCCTCGTCCACGATGTTGCGCCACAGGCGCTGCAGCAGGCGGTACTGGCCGACGACCGCGCGGGTGTCCCACGGGCGGGAGACGTCCAGGGGGCCCATCGCCATCTCGTACAGGCGCAGCGTGTCGGCGCCGTACTCCGTGCAGATCTCGTCCGGCGTGACGGCGTTCTTCAGGGACTTGCCCATCTTGCCCAGCTCGCGCTTGACCTGCTCGCCCTCGAAGAAGAACGCGCCGTCGCGCTCCTCGACCTCGGTGGCCGTGACCGGGAAGCCGCGCTCGTCACGGTAGACGTAGGCCTGGATCATGCCCTGGTTGAAGAGCTTGTGGAACGGCTCGACCGACGACACGTGCCCCAGGTCGAAGAGGACCTTCGACCAGAAGCGGGCGTACAGCAGGTGCAGCACCGCGTGCTCGGCGCCGCCCACGTACAGGTCGACACCGCCGTGCGGAGCGCCCTCGCGCGGGCCCATCCAGTACTGCTCGATCTCCGGGTCGACCAGTGCGGAGGCGTTGTTCGGGTCCAGGTAGCGCAGCTCGTACCAGCAGGAACCGGCCCAGTTGGGCATGGTGTTGGTCTCGCGCCGGTAGGACTTCACGCCGTCGCCCAGGTCCAGCTCGACGTTGACCCAGTCGGCCTTGCGCGACAGCGGGGTCTCCGGCTGCGAGTCCGCGTCGTCCGGCTCGAAGGTGCGCGGCGCGTAGTCCTCGACCTCCGGCAGCTCCAGCGGCAGCATCGACTCGGGCAGGGAGTGCGCGACGCCGTCCTCGTCGTAGACGATCGGGAAGGGCTCGCCCCAGTAGCGCTGCCGGCTGAACAGCCAGTCGCGCAGACGGAAGTTGACCGTCCCCTCACCGATGCCGCGCTCGGCCAGCCATTCGGTGATCGCGGCCTTGGCCTCGACGACGCCCAGGCCGTCCAGCGAGATGCCCTCGCCCGTGGAGTTGACCAGCTTCGCGTCGTACGAGGCGAAGGCGTCGTCCCACTCGGCCGGGTCGGTTCCGCGCCCGTCCGAGGGCTGCACGACACAGCGCATCGGCAGCTCGAAGGCGCGCGCGAACTCGAAGTCACGGCTGTCGTGCGCGGGAACGGCCATGATCGCGCCGGTGCCGTAGCCCATCAGCACGTAGTCGGCGATGAAGACCGGGACCTTGTCGCCGCTGACCGGGTTGGTCGCGTACTCGCCGGTGAAGACGCCGGTCTTGTCCTTGGCCTCGGCCTGGCGCTCGACGTCCGACTTGGCGGCGGCCTGCCCGCGGTAGGCGGCGACGGCCTCGGCCGGGGTGGCGTAACCGCCCGTCCACACGTCGTGGGTGCCCTCGGGCCAGGCGGCCGGGATGAACTTCTCGACCAGCGGGTGCTCGGGCGCCAGCACCATGTAGGTGGCGCCGAACAGGGTGTCCGGGCGGGTGGTGAAGACGGTGATGGCCTCGTCGCCCAGCGCGAAGTCGACGCGGGCGCCCTCGCTGCGGCCGATCCAGTTGCGCTGCTGCAGCTTGATGGCCTCGGGCCAGTCCAGCGCGTCCAGGTCGTCGAGCAGTCGGTCGGCGTACGCGGTGATCCGCATGTTCCACTGGCTCAGCCTGGACTTGAAGACCGGGAAGTTGCCGCGCTCGGAACGGCCGTCGGCGGTGACCTCCTCGTTGGCCAGTACGGTGCCCAGCCCGGGGCACCAGTTGACGGGCGCGTCGGAGGAGTACGCCAGGCGGAAGCCGTTCAGCACGTCGGCGCGCTCGGCCGCGGTCAGGCCGGACCAGGCGCGGCCGCCCGGGACCTCACGGGAGCCGTCCTCGAAGGCGGCGACCAGCTCGGCGACGGGCCGGGCCTTCTGCGCGTCCGCGTCGTACCAGGAGTTGTAGATCTGCAGGAAGATCCACTGGGTCCACTTGTAGTACTCGGGGTCGATCGTGGCGAAGGACCGGCGCTTGTCGTGGCCCAGGCCCAGCCGGCGCAGCTGGAGCTTCATGTTCTCGATGTTCGCCTCGGTCGACACGCGCGGGTGCGTGCCGGTCTGCACGGCGTACTGCTCGGCCGGCAGGCCGAAGGCGTCGAATCCCAGGGTGTGCAGGACGTTGTGGCCGGTCATCCGCTGGTGGCGGGCGTAGACGTCGGTGGCGATGTACCCGAGCGGGTGGCCGACGTGCAGGCCCGCACCGGAGGGGTACGGGAACATGTCCATGATGAACTTCTTGGGCCGGGCGACGATCGCGGGGTCCCCGGCGAGGTCACCGGTCGGGTTCGGGGCCTCGTACGTGCCCTGCGCGTCCCATACGTCCTGCCAGCGTGCCTCGATGTCGGCGGCCATGGCAGCCGTGTAGCGGTGCGCCTCGGCCGCCTCGGGGGCCGGGGTGTTCGTCTCGCTCATGATTTCTGAAGCTCCATCGATCGTCTCTGCCGTCTCTGCCTGCCCAAACGAAAAAACCCCTCGCACAGGAGGGGGCGCCGCGCCGGGTCCGACCGTTTCGACGGTCGGCACTGATCAGCGCGGCTCGGTAAGCAGGAGGCGTACGGCACGCATGGCGTCAGGGTACCGCAGCGGCCCCCGCCGACGCTCGGCCGTTCCACCCGGTGGTACCACGAGAAGCGGGCCACCCGATCCGGGTGGCCCGCTTCTTCACTGTGGAGCTAAGGAGAATTGAACTCCTGACCTCCTGCATGCCATGCAGGCGCTCTACCAACTGAGCTATAGCCCCTTGCCTTGCTTGCCGCTTCGGTTTCCCTTGCCGGTTCCCCTTGGCGACGTCCCAAACATTACACGGTCATGGCCCTGGTCCAAAAATCGGTTTCTGCGAACCACGGGCCATGTCCGATTTACATCGATCCGTCACGCTCTCGCGAACTGGTAGAACCGCTTGAGCGTGCAGTGCTCATCGAGCAGCCGACCGTAGATCGGCTCCCCTTCCAGCTCGCGGTACGTCTCGATCGGGTCGCCCTTTATGATCAGCGCCCGCGCGCATTCCTCGCACCAGTACTGGTAGTCGGGGTTGACCGGGTCCATGTCCCGCACGATCGGCGTCCCGTTGTTGCACCAGTCGCACCGGCGCCGGTGTGCACCCATCCGTTCGCGACTCCCTCCCGCGTCGGGCCGTCGACTCCCCCTCCGGCGGTCCGATTCTGCCACGCCGGTGCGTGCAGGGTCAGCAAACGCAAAGGGTACAAAAACAGGGATCCCGCCCCCACTTGGGGACGGGATCCTGATTGTGGAGCTAAGGAGAATTGAACTCCTGACCTCCTGCATGCCATGCAGGCGCTCTACCAACTGAGCTATAGCCCCGCTCTCCGCTGCGCTTCCCCCGTCTCCGGTGTTCTTCGCTGCGAACAAGAAGAACTCTAGCCTGTGACCAGCCGGAAAGTGAAATCCGGGTCGGTGACCCGTCGGGAAGCGGCAGGGAGCCCGCTCAGTCGTCGTCGCCGAGCACCGGTTCCGGCAGCGTGCCGGCGTTGTGCTCCAGCAGGCGCCAGCCGCGCGCGCCCTCGCCGAGCACGGACCAGCAGCAGTTGGAGAGTCCGCCCAGGCTCTCCCAGGAGTGCGCCTCCAGGCCCAGCAGACGCCCGATGGTGGTGCGGATGGTGCCGCCGTGGCTGACCACGACGAGGGTGCCGTTCGCCGGCAGTCGGCCGGTGTGCTCCAGCACTACGGGCGCGGCGCGGTCGGCGACCTCGGTCTCCAGCTCACCGCCGCCCCGGCGGACCGGCTCGCCGCGCTTCCACGCCGCGTACTGCTCGCCGTACTTCTCGACGATCTCCTCGTGCGTCAGGCCCTGCCACTCGCCCGCGTACGTCTCGCGCAGCGCCTCCGCGTGCGTCACGGGCAGGCCCGTGACGGCGGACAGCTCGGCTGCGGTGGCCGCGGCCCGCTTCAGGTCGGACGCGACGATGGCGTCCGGCCGCAGCGAGGCGAGCAGTCGCGCGGACCGGCGCGCCTGTGCCAGGCCCGTCTCGGTCAGCTCGATGTCCGTCGATCCCTGGAAGCGCCGTTCCAGGTTCCACGCGGTCTGGCCGTGCCTCCAGAGAACGATCTTCCTGCCGGCCCGGCCCGAGGTGGTCGCGCTCAGAACAGATCACCGTCCAGGTCCTCGTCGCCCTGCGCCTCGCGCAGCTTGGCGTGCTCCTCGGCCTTGCCGATGGTGAGCTTGGCGTCCTCGGGGAGCTCGATCTCGGGGCAGTCCTTCCACAGGCGCTCCAGCGCGTAGAAGACCCGCTCCTCGCTGTGCTGGACGTGGACGACGATGTCGACGTAGTCGAGCAGGATCCAGCGGGCGTCGCGGTCGCCCTCACGGCGCACCGGCTTGGCGCCGAGCTCCTTCTGCAGGCGCTCCTCGATCTCGTCGACGATCGACTTGACCTGGCGGTCGTTGGGCGCCGAGGCGAGCAGGAAGGCGTCGGTGATCGACAGCACGTCGCTGACGTCGTACGCGATGATGTCGTGTGCGAGCCGGTCGGCCGCGGCCTGGGCAGCGGTGGTGATGAGCTCGATGGAGCGGTCCGTGGCGGTCACTGGCCATGCTTTCGGGTTGGCGGGCAGATCCTTACAAGGGTCTCATGTACCGCCGACAGCGCCCGCGCGGAACGTTCCGCGCGGGCGCGAACGCCCTCGCCCGGCCGGGCCGCGGCCAGGTCAGGACTGCTTGTAGTCCTTCCCGAGGATCACCACGACCTCGGCGTTCACCGCGTTCTCGGCCTTCTTCACGACCGTCTCGGGCAGGCCCAGGGTCTTGGCGACCTCGATCGCGCGGTCGCGCTGGGCGTCGTCCTGGTAGGTGATCTGCGAGGCGGCCGCGGTCTTGTCGGCCTTGCCGCCGTCCACGAAGGTGTAGCCGCCGTTCAGCAGCGCCGCCTTCGCCGCGACCTGCGCCTTCTCGTCGCCGCTGGCGTCCTTGAGTCCGACGCGCGGGACGGCGCCGGGCCGGGCCGAGTCCGCGGAGCCGCCGAGCACCTCCTTGACCACCTTCTTGTTGGCCTCGTCCGTGAGCGTCCCGTCCGCCTTCACCGCGACGACGTCGGTGCGGTACGCGCCCACCTTGGCGTGCGCGCCGAGCTTGGACAGCAGGGCCCCGAGGGTCTGGGCGTTCAGCGCGGGATCGAGGATCTGGCCGATGCTCTCGACTGTGACGGCCCCGGCCTTCGGGTCGCCCGGGAACTTGCGCAGGACGCCGTGGAGCACCTTGCCCGTGCGTTCCAGCTGCTTGGCCTCCGGCTCGCCCTGCGCCCGGTACGTGGCGTACGCGACGGCCATCGGGCCGCTCAGGCTCTGCTTCGGGCCCTGCCCTACGGCTGGGGTCTTCGCCGCGTCGTCGGCCGGGACCGCGGTGTCGGTGTCGACCTCGATGCCGCCGACCAGCTCGACCAGGTTCTCCAGGAAGGGGGTGTCCAGGCGCCAGGTGCCGCCGATCCGGGTGCCGAGCACGGAGTCGAGGGCCTCGCGGGTGCCGAGGCCGCCCTCCTCGACCGCCTTGCCCAGGGCCGTGGCGGTGCCGTCCTGGCTGGTGACGGCGAGGGCGTTCGGCAACAGGACGGTGGCGCCCTGCCCGGTGGTGACGTTGTCGACGAGCAGTGCCGAGGAGGTACCGCCCTTCTTGGTGTTGTGCAGGTGCACGACGATCATGTCGCGCTTCTGCGCCGCGGCGTCCGCGGTGGCGGCGGTCTTCTTCCCGCCGGGGCCGTCGAGGAACGGCAGCTTGCCCGCGTACCAGAGGTAGCCCAGGCCCGCGACGACGAACACGGCGAGGGCCACGATCAGCGCGACCACCCGGTTGCGCCCGCGGCGGCGTGCCTCCTCGCGGCGCTCGGTGCGGCTCTCGGTGAACTTGAGCCAGTCGATAACGTCCTCGGAGTCCTCGTCCGGCTGGTCGATGAACGCGAACATCTCGGTGCGGTAGTCCCGGCCCGCCTCGGAGCCGTCCTCGGACCGGCGCGGCTCGGGGACCTGGCCGGACGCCCGCTCCGCCGGGGCCGAGAGCTGCTCGGCCGCCGGAGGCTCGGGAGCCTGCTGCTGCGGGATCCACTGCTGGTGCTGGGCCTGCTGCGGGGGCCGGCCGCCGTGCTGCGCGTCGTAGCCGTAGGAGGGCGCCTGGGGGTACTCCTGCTGCCCGTACTCCTGGGCCGCCGGCTGCTGCTGGTAGTACTGCTGGGGCTGGTCGTAGCCCTGGTAGTCGTAGCCGTAGCCCTGCTGCTCGTACTGGTGGGCGGGCTGCGCGGGCGCCTGGCCGTACACCGGCCGCCCGTACGCGTCGTAGCCGATGAGCTGCTGCTCGTGGGCGGCGTACGGGTCGTACGGATCCTGTCGGTCGTTCACCGCGGGCCCCTCTCTCCGGAAGCTCAGGCTCCCCGGTACAGCTCACGCTTGTCGATGTAGCGCACCACACCGTCCGGCACCAGGTACCAGACGGGATCGCCCTGGGCGACGCGCGCGCGGCAGTCCGTGGACGAGATCGCCAGCGCGGGCACCTCGACCAGGGAGACGCCGCCCTCGGGGAGCCCGTCGTCGGTGAGCACGTGGCCCGGCCGGGTGACTCCGATGAAGTGGGCGAGCGAGAAGAGCTCGTCGGCATTGCGCCAGGTCAGGATCTGGGCGAGGGCATCGGCACCGGTGATGAAGAACAGGTCGGCGTCGTCGTTCAGCGCCTTCAGGTCCCGGAGGGTGTCGATCGTGTAGGTCGGCCCGCCGCGGTCGATGTCGATGCGGCTCACCGAGAACTGCGGGTTCGAGGCCGTGGCGATGACCGTCATCAGGTAGCGGTCCTCGGCGGGCGAGACGGCCCGCTGGGACTTCTGCCAGGGCTCGCCCGTCGGCACGAACACCACCTCGTCGAGGTGGAAAAGGGCGGCCACCTCGCTGGCGGCCACCAGGTGTCCGTGGTGGATCGGGTCGAATGTCCCGCCCATCACGCCGAGCCGGCGCTTGACCGGACCGGTAGGCGTCTCCTGCTCTCCCATGAGCGCAGAGCCTACTGGCCCGGCGGACCGGTCCGACTAGCGGTCGCGGTTCAGGCGCGTGGTGACCCAGAGCATCAGCATCAGGATGACGAAGGCGGCGCCGCCGGTCAGGTAGGGGTTGAGGCTGTCGTGGTTGCCGCCGTGCTGTTCGGCCCCCTCCGAGGCGAGGACGACCAGGTTGTGGGCGGTGGAGGAGAGGCTCATCAGGCAGGTACCTATCGAGTCGGGGAGCTGTCGGAGACTTCGCCCACATCGTATGCGGGCGCCCCGGGCACGCTCGCGCCGACTCAGGCGTTGGAGAGGATAGACGCAAGGTCGAGCAGTTCCACCAGGGGAGGGCGCATGACGGAGACGGGATTCGAGAAGGTGCCGGCGCGGGACCGCAGGAGGTTCCCCGGCATCTCCTCGCGTGCGTACGAGCATCCGGCGGACCGGTCGGCCCTGGTGGCGCTGCGCAGGCTGACCGGCTTCGACACGGTCTTCAAGACCCTGAGCGGGCTGCTCCCGGAGCGGAGCCTGCGGCTGCTGTTCCTGTCGGACTCCGTGCGGGTGGGCGAGACCCAGTTCCCCCACCTGTATGCGATGCTCCGCGACGCCTGCTCCATCCTGGACCTGGAGAAGGTCCCGCAGATGTACGTGCAGCAGGACCCGCGCCCCAATGCCATGTGCATCGGGCTGGACGAGCCGATCATCGTGGTGACCACGAGCCTCGTCGAGCTGCTCGACGAGGAGGAGATGCGGGCGGTGGTCGGCCACGAGGTGGGCCACGCGCTGTCGGGACACTCCGTGTACCGCACGATCCTGCTGTTCCTGACGAGCCTGGCGGTGAAGGTCGCGTGGATTCCGCTGGGCAATGTGGCGATCATGACGATCGTGACCGCGCTGCGGGAATGGTTCCGCAAGTCGGAGCTGTCAGCCGACCGGGCGGGCCTGCTGGTGGGGCAGGACGTGATGGCCTCGATGCGCGGGCTGATGAAGCTGGCGGGCGGCAACCACCTGCACGAGATGAACGTGGACGCCTTCCTGGAGCAGGCCGACGAGTACGAGAAGGGCGGCGACCTGCGGGATTCCGTGCTGAAGATCCTCAACATGCTGCCGCGCACGCACCCCTTCACCACGGTCCGGGCGGCCGAGCTGAAGAAGTGGTCGGAGAGCCGGGACTACCAGCGGATCATGGACGGGCACTACCCGCGCCGCGAGGAGGACAAGGACACCTCGGTCACCGACTCCTTCCGGGAGTCGGCCGCGCACTACGCCGACTCGGTGCGCAGCAGCAAGGACCCGCTGTTCAAGCTGGTGGGCGACATCGCGGGCGGTGCGGCCGACATGGGCGGCAGGCTGCGTGACAAGTTCACCGGCGCCGGGGGCGGTTCCGGTCCGGACACCGGCTCGGACGGCAAGGGTGGGGCAGGGGCTACGGAGCGGGGCTGACCGGGGCGCCCGGAGTCGCGGCGGGCGCCAGTACGCCGCACAACCCGGCCGAGCGCCTCGGGTGGCCGCTGGCGTACGGGTCGCTCGCGGCCGGTCCCACGGTGGTGGGACCGGCCCCGGCCAGAAGCGGGCGGAAGCCCCCGGCCGGGTCGGCGGAGCAGTCCTGCGGCCCTGCCATCACGTAGGCCGATGCCAGCTCCAGCCGCCGGGCGCCCAGGTCGTCCCGGTCGAAGCGCATCCGCAGCTCGCGCCGGACGGTGAACAGCGAAGCGCCCTCGGCCACGGCCCCGGTGGCCGGCCGCACGGCGTACACGAAGGTGTGATCGGTGGTGACCTCCAGCACGTCCTGGGCCACCTCCTCGAAGGCAAGGGTGCCGCTCACCCGGACCCGGGAGTCGGCCATGACGGCGGTGGCCGGGTCGAGGCGGACCAGCCAGCCGGTGGCGGCGTGCCGGCCGTCCCCGGCAGGGGCGGTCATGCTGCGGTCGAATTGCGCCAGCTGGTCGGGGTCGAGCAGGACCCGCACCGGCCGGGTGGCGGATCCGGCCAGCACATCGGGGTCCAGCGAGGACTGCACCAGGTAGTCCTTGGCGATCGACAGCGCGGTGAGGACCTGGGCGTCGGTGAAGTGGTGCGTGCGGCGCACCGCAGGCAGGGTGATCCCGGCCGCCCCGACCCGGTAGTCGGCGGCGGGGCTCTTCGCGAACAGCTCCGGCGGCAGCCCGCCGGACACGGCGGCGGTGGGCGCGAGCGGGACGACGGTGCTGGTGAGCGCCTGGGCGGTGCCGCCGGCCGGCGGCACGTAGGGGTTGCGCAGCCCCAGGTAGACGGCGACGGCGAAGGCCGTGGCGATGAGCAGCACGAGCAGCATGCCCTGGCGGGCGCCGCGGCCGGGAGTGCTGGTGCGGGGTGCGCCGCCGCCCGACCAGATGGACCGGCTGCGCACGGCCCGGGCGTGCTCGCCCATGCGTTCCTGGGCGGAGTACTCCTGGAGCCGGGCGGCGCGGACGAAATCCTCGTCGAACACCACCGATCGGTACTCGTCCGACCGGAACTCGTCGTCGCCCCCGCCGGTGCCGTCGGGAGTGCTGTCGGGTGGATCTCCTGGCACGGCCATCGCTTCTCCCCGCTGTCCCCGCTTCAGAGAAGCCCCCAGCTCCGGCGGTCGCGAGTGGGGTCGTACCTTCAGGGTTGGCGTACTGAAGGGTACGTAAACGCGCCGACGCCGGTGACTTCACGCCCGGGGGTGCTGGAGGGAGCCGGAGCGGGGTCCGCCTCACCCGAGGCGCTGCGGTAGACGGCGCTGAAGGCGAGCGCGACCATGCCCAGGCCCATCACGAAGGCGAGCACCCAGGCGACGGGCCGCAGCCACGGGGCGCGGCCCCGGTAGGGGCGCAGGCTGCCTCCGTAGGCCCCGTAGGGTCCGTCCGGGGAGCCGTGGCCGGGCTCGTGGTCACCGCCGCGCTCCCAGCCGTAGTCGTCGGTGCCGTACCCGTCGGGGTGGCCGTAGCCGTAGCCGTCATGGTCGTCGTCGCCCGTCCAGCCGGCGGCGACGGCCCGGGCGGCCTCCGCCTCGGCACGCGCCCGGTCGGCCGCCCGCTGGCGCTCGGCGGCGCTCGGTTCACGGATCTCGGCGTTCCGGACGAAGTCCTCGTCGAACACCACGGAGGCGAAGTACTCTTCCGCGCCTCCGCGGTCGTCGTCGGGCTCCCCGTCGTCCGGGAACGGCTTGCTCCCCACGTCGTCCGGCACGGGAACAGCCTAGACCTGGGGGGAGCCTTTGGGCAGGCTGTTCGGCGAATTCCGGCCACACGAGGTGGGCGGCCGCTCTACCGAACGTGACCGTCGCCGGTGACGATGTACTTGGTGGAGGTGAGCTCGGGAAGCCCCATCGGGCCCCGGGCGTGCAGCTTCTGCGTGGAGATGCCGATCTCTGCGCCGAAACCGAACTGACCACCGTCGGTGAACCGAGTGGATGCATTCACGGCGACGGTGGTGGAGTCGACCAGCTGGGTGAAGCGGCGCGCGGCGGCCTGTGAGGTGGTGACGATCGCCTCGGTGTGCCCGGAGGTCCAGCGGCGGATGTGGGCGACGGCGTCGTCGAGCGAGTCCACCACCGCCGCGGCGATGTCGTAGGACAGGTACTCGGCGGCCCAGTCCTCGTCCGTGGCGGGCACAGCGGTGGCCTTGGTGCCTTCGGCGGCGGCGAGGACGGCCGGGTCGCCGTGGACGGTGACGCCGGCCTCGGCGAGCGCGTCGAGGGCGCGCGGCAGGAAGGCGCCGGCGATCTCGCGGTGGACGAGGAGGGTCTCGGCGGCGTTGCAGACGGAGGGCCGCTGGGCCTTGGAGTTGACGAGGATGTCCACGGCCATGTCGAGGTCGGCCTGGGCGTCGACGTAGACGTGGCAGTTGCCGGTACCGGTCTCGATGACCGGGACGGTGGACTCCTCGACCACGGTCTTGATGAGGGAGGCGCCGCCGCGCGGGATCAGCACGTCGACGAGGCCGCGGGCGCGCATCAGCTCGCGTACGGAGTCCCGGGACTCGCCGGGGACGAGCTGGATCGCGTCGGCGGGCAGGCCGGCGCTCCGGATGGCGTCGCGGAGGATGGCGACGAGGGCGGTGTTGGAGGCGTAGGCGGAGGAGCTGCCGCGCAGGAGGACGGCGTTGCCGGACTTGAGGCAGAGGGCGGCGGCGTCGACGGTGACGTTGGGGCGGGCCTCATAGATGATGCCGACGACGCCGAGGGGAACGCGGATCTGCCGCAGGTCGATGCCGTTGGGCAGGGTGCTGCCGCGGACGACCTCCCCGACGGGGTCGGGGAGGGCGGCAACGTCGCGCACGTCGGAGGCGATGGCGGCGACCCGCTCCGGGGTCAGGGTGAGACGGTCGATGACGGTCTCGCTGGTACCGGCGGCTCGGGCCTTGTCGGTGTCCGCGGTGTTGGCCGCGATGATCTCGGCGGTACGGGCCTCCAGCGCGTCGGCGACCGCCAGCAGGGCCGCGTCCTTGGCGGACCGCGGGAGTGGTGCGATGGCCGCGGCGGCGGTCCGGGCGCGGCGCGCGGTGGCGAGGACGGGCGAGGTGGCGGTGGCGTCGTCGAGCGAGGTCATGCGGCCAGGGTAAGCCCACGCCGGAGCCCGGCCGACGGGGCTTCCACACCACGAGACGGGCTCCGGGCCCGGCTCCGCCCGCCCCGGTGCGCAGCCGCCGCCCGCGCCGCGGTCACCGGCGGGGGTTCGGGCACGTCACGTCAGTACGGGTGGACGCCCACCGGGTGGGCGGGAGGCGGTCCGTAGCCCTCCGCGACGCGCAGGTGGTAGGTGGCGCGGTCGATGACCTCCAGGCCGACGATCTCCCACGGCGGCAACTGCGCCGAGGAGCGGTGCTCACCCCACAGGCGCAGGGCGACGGCCGCCGCGTCGTGGAGGTCGCGTGCCTCTTCCCAGTAGCGGATCTCCGCGTGGTCGTCGGCGTACCGGCTGGTCAGGAGGAAGGGGTGGTCGTGGGCCAGTTGCTCCAGTCCCCGCCGGACCTCGGACAGCGGGGCCGGCTTGCCGGAGACGCTCAGGGTCACGTGCCACAGGCGCGAGGCCTCGTCCTCCTCGTACCCGCCGCCGTCACCGTCCCCGGGACCGACGCTGGTCAGCGCTCGTCTCACCAGCCGCCTCCTGTCTCCGCTACGCGTGTCCGCCTGCCCCGCCCCTCACAGTTGACCAGTCCCCGGGCGGCCGCGCTGCGGTTTTGCCGAACCTCAGCCCTGGAGCAGGACCAGATCGTCACGGTGGACGACCTCCCGCTCGTACGCGGGTCCGAGTTCCCGCGCGAGCTCGCGAGTGGAGCGGCCGAGGAGCTGCGGGAGTTCCTTGGCGTCGAAGTTGACGAGCCCCCGGGCCACGGCGCGGCCGTCGGCGGAGCGCAGCTCCACCGGGTCTCCGGCCGCGAAGTCGCCCTCGACGGCCGCGATGCCCGCGGGCAGCAGCGAGCTGCCGCGCTGGGTCACGGCCCTGACCGCCCCGTCGTCGAGGACCAGGTGGCCCTGCGGGGTCGAGGCGTGCTGGAGCCAGAGCAGCCGGTCTGCGGAGCGGCGCCCGGTGGCGTGGAAGAACGTTCCGGTCCCGCGTCCCGCCAGGGCGTCCGCGGCCTGGCTGGCGGAGGTGAGCACCACCGGGATCCCGGCGGCTGCCGCGATCCGGGCCGCCTCGACCTTGGTGACCATGCCGCCGGTGCCCACCCCCGCCTTGCCCGCGCTGCCGATGGAGACGTGCGCGATGTCCGCGGGCCCGTGGACCTCGTCGATGCGGGTGGTGCCCGGCTGGGACGGGTCGCCGTCGTAGAGGCCGTCGACGTCGGAGAGCAGGACGAGGAGGTCCGCGCGGACGAGGTGGGCGACGAGGGCGGCGAGCCGGTCGTTGTCGCCGAAGCGGATCTCGTCCGTGGCGACGGTGTCGTTCTCGTTGACGACTGGGAGGGCTCCCATGGCCAGCAGCTGGTCGAGGGTCCGGTACGCGTTGCGGTAGTGGGCGCGGCGGCTGGTGTCGTCGGTGGTGAGCAGCACCTGGCCGACGCGTAGACCGTACCGCGCGAAGGAGGCGGTGTAGCGCGCGACGAGGAGGCCCTGGCCGACGCTGGCGGCGGCCTGCTGGCGGGCCAGGTCCTTCGGCCTGCGGCGCAGGCCCAGCGGGGAGAGCCCGGCGGCGATGGCTCCGCTGGAGACCAGGACGATCTCCTTCTCACCGCCGCTGCGGGCCTTGGCCAGGACGTCGACGAGCGCGTCCACCCGGTCGGCGTCGAGTCCGCCGGCCGCCGTGGTCAGGGAGGAGGAGCCGACCTTGACCACGATCCTGCGGGCGTCCACGACACCTTGCCTAGCCGCTGACACGTTCTTCCCCTTGCCCCTTGCCGTCAATGCCTGCCACCTCAATCTACGGGGTGGCGGGCGGCAGCCGCTCCGGGGTTTCAGACCGTGGACGAGGTCCTGGCCCGCCCCTGGCCCTCTTCCTGCTCGGCGGCGGCGCGGGCCGCACCCGGGACGAGGATCTTGCGCGAGAGCAGGAAGGTGAACGGGATGGCCACGACCGCCGCGACCAGCGGGGCGATCCGGGTGTCCAACCCGGCCCAGGCCACCAGGGCGTACAGGCCGGCGGACTGGATGACGTAGTTGGTCACGTTCGTCAGCGGGAAGAGGAGGAACTTCTTCCAGGTCGGCCGGGTCCGGTAGGTGAAGTAAGTGTTCATGAAGAACGAGCCGACCATCGCCAGCACGAAGGCGAGCGAGTAGGCGGCGAAGTACGGCATCCACGGGTGCAGCAGGAGGTAGATGCCGAAGAAGGTGCCGGTGTTGACTCCGCCCACGAGGGCGAAGCGGAATACCTGGCCGAGCTGTTCTGCGCGGGTCATCGGCTGCTGCGCTCCCGGACCGCCGGCTCCGCCGCCGCGGTATCGGCGGTCCGCGGGAGGGACTCGCGGCCGTGCGACTCCTTCACCAGGAAGTGCGGCCGCCGTTTGGTCTCGTAGTAGATGCGGCCGATGTACTCGCCGACGAGGCCCAGCATGATCAGCTGCACACCGCCCAGGCCCGTGATGATGGCCACCAGGGTGACGTAGCCCGGGGAGTCCACACCGTTGGTGATCGCCATGATGGTGATCCACAGCGCGTAGAGGCCGGTCAGGGCGACCAGTGACACGCCGAACCAGATGCCGATCCGCAGCGGCCGGTTGTTGAAGGAGATCAGGCCGTCCATGCCGTAGTTCAACAGGGAGCCGAACTTCCACTTGGTCTCGCCGGCCTCGCGCTGCGCGTTGCGGTAGTCGAAGTGGACGGTGTCGAAGCCGATCCAGGAGAACAGGCCCTTGGAGAAGCGGTTGTACTCCGGCAGGGACAGCAGGGCGTCCACGGCGGGGCGCGACAGCATGCGGAAGTCGCCGACGCCGTCGGTCAGCTCGACGTCGACCCAGCGGTTGACGCCCCGGTAGTAGAGGCGGCTCAGCGCGGAGCGCACCTTCTTGTCGCCCTCGCGGGTGCGGCGGGCGATGATCTGGTCGTGGCCCTGCCGGTAGTGCTCCAGCATGGTGGCGATGAGCTCCGGCGGGTGCTGAAGGTCGGCGTCCATGATCACGACGGCGTCGCCGGTGGCCTCGCGCAGGCCCGCGAGCATGCCGGCCTCCTTGCCGAAGTTGCGGCTGAAGGAGACGTAGCGGGTCCGTTCCCCGTGTCCCGCGGCGATCTTCCGGAGCTTGTCGAGGGTCCCGTCGCGGCTTCCGTCGTCGACGTAGCAGACCTCGTACTCGACGGGGAGGGTGTCCAGCACCTTGCGGATCTCCGTGTCGAAGCTGTCGATGACGGCTTCTTCGTTGTAGCAGGGAACAACTACGGACAGCTTCGTCATGAACACTTCCTGCTGGATCCGAACGGGTGATTGTCGACGGTCGGGGCCGCCTCCCACCTTCCTTAGAAGTATGCACGGCGAGCGACTACCGAGAGTCGCCCTGCCGGAGCCGACGGCGGCACACGGTAGCTTTGACGGGATAAGCGGAATGAGCGGAACGCAACGAAGGGATCGAGGTGCACGTGCCCGACGTCTCCGTGGTCGTCATCGTCTACAACGACGCAGAGCGTCTGTCGACAGCAGTCCAGTCGGTTCTCGACCAGACACTCCAGGGTGTCGAGGTCGTGATCGTGGATGACTGCAGCCAGGACCGCTCCTTCGCGGTCGCCCAGGAACTGGAGTCCGCACATCCGGGCAGGGTGCGCGCCTTCCAGCTGCCGCAGAACAGCGGCGGCTGCGGGGCCCCGCGCAACCACGGTGTCCAGCAGGCCACCGGAACGTACGTGATGTTCCTCGACAGCGACGACGTGCTGGAGCGCAACGCCTGCCGGAACATGCTGGCCGCAGCCGAGCGGACCGGCTCCGACCTGGTCTCGGGCATGTGCGTACGGGTGCACCTCGACAACCGGTGGGGCAAGACCACCGAGTGGTACCCCTGGATCTACGCGCGCACCCGCACCCTGGAGTCGATCACCGAATTCCCGGACCTGCTGGTCTACGACACCCTCTCCACGAACAAGTGCTACCGGCGCGCGTTCCTGCTGGAGCAGGGTTTGGAGTTCCCGGTCGGCATCCACTACGAGGACCTGCTGTTCTCGGCGCAGGCGTACGTGGCGGCCCGGCGCATCACGCTGATCCCCAACCACGTCTACTTCTGGAACGTGGTCGAGAAGGCCGCGGCCAAGTCGATCAGCAACCGGCGCCACGAGATCGCGAACTTCGTCCACCGGATGGAGATCCACCGGCGTGTCGACGAGCTGCTGGCGGCCAAGGGCCACACGGACATCAAGTCCGCGAAGGACGCCAAGTTCCTCAAGCACGACCTGGTCCTGCACCTGCGTGACCTGCCGCTGCTGAGCGACGAGTACCGCCGGGAGTTCGCGGGCCTCGCCAACGGCTACCTCGCCGGCATCGATCCGGAGGCCTACGAGCACGTCACCCGCCTCCAGGCGATCTGCGCGTACCTGCTGGGCCAGGAGGACTGGGAGAACCTGCTCCCGGCCGCCGACGCCATGGTCAACAAGGGGCGGCTGACCTCCCCGCTCGCCGAGCGCGACGGCCGCGTCTACTGGTGCGCGCAGCACATCGACGGCCCCGACGCCGCCGAGGCCCGCCGGATACTGGACGTCACCGAGGAAGCTTTCCACACCACCCCGCTCTCCTCCCTCACCCTGGGCAACCGCCTCACCTCCTACGAGGACGACGGGCGCGGCACGGTGACACTGTCCGGCACGGTCGTGAACCCGCTGGGCCGCATCGCCGAGGACGCGGAGCTGAAGGCCACCCTGGAGCTCCGGGCCCGCCGGCAGATCGGCGTGCGCTCCTTCAGCTTCCCGGTGGCGTCCGTGCGCCACACCGGTGACACGATCGAGTGGCGCACCACGGCGGACATCGGCGGCACCGTGCGCCCCCTGGGCATCGTCGACGCCGTCTGGGACGTCCGCCTCAAGCTGACCGCCGGGGGTGAGCGGATCACCACCCGCGTCGCGGTCGGCGGCCTCGATCTGGACTCGGCGGCCCGGCTGCGCGTCCGGCCCCGGCTGACCCGCCTGGTCTCCGACCGCTTCGCCGCGCAGATGACCAAGAAGGGCAATCTCTCCTACGTCCTGACCGCGGAGGGCGCGGCAGCCGTCCGCACCCAGTCGCTGATCAACAACGCCATACAGGGCAGGGCGGCGGGCGTGGTCAAGCGGGGTCTGCGCAAGGCGCTGCGGGCTCGCCGGAACCTGGGCTCCGGCGAGCAGAAGGTGAAGATCTACCACGAGGTCTTCTCGAAACTGCCCGTCAAGAAGGGCACGGTCGTCTTCGAGAGCCACATGGGCAAGCAGTACAGCGACAGCCCGAAGGCGGTCTACGAGGAGATGGTCCGCCAGGGCGTGGCCTTCGAGGCGATCTGGTCCTACGCGGGTGCCAAGCCCACCGGCTTCCCGAAGGAGGCCACCCTGGTCAAGCGCTGGAGCTGGCAGTACCTGCGCGCCCTGGCCCAGGCCGAGTACTGGATCGACAACCAGGGCTTCCCGCTGGCCCTCACCAAGCGCCCGGGCACCACGTACATCCAGACCTGGCACGGCTCCGCGCTCAAGCGGATGGGCTTCCACGAGCCCCGCACCAAGGCGCAGGGCCGGGCCGGCCAGGACCGCTTCCAGGCGGCCGTGAACCGCTTCGACCACTTCCTGATCCGCTCCGAGCACGACGCCCGCACCCTCGCCAAGGGCTTCCGACTGCGCGACGAGGTGCTGCTGCGCACCGGCTACCCGCGCAACGACGCCCTCGTCGAGGCGCACCGGACCGAGGCCGACAGCGGCGAGCGGGTCCGCGGCTCCCTCGCCGCCGAACTCGGCATCGACCCGGACAAGAAGGTGCTGCTGTACGCGCCGACCTTCCGGGCGGGCGCGGACGGCACGGTGGAGGGCTTCACCTTCCCCTTCGACGTGGAGGAGTTCGCGGACCGGCTCGGCGACCGCTTCACGCTGCTGGTGCGGACCCACTACCTCAACAGCGTCTCGCTGCCGCCGTCGGTCGCCGGCCGGGTCGTCGACGTGTCGCGGCACCACGACATCACCCCGCTGCTGGCCCTCGCCGACGGACTGATCACCGACTACTCGTCCGTGATGTTCGACTACGCGGTCCTGGACCGGCCGATGGTGTTCTTCGCCTACGACTACGAGGAGTACGCCACCGACATCCGCGGCACGTACTTCGACCTGAAGGAGAAGGCCCCGGGCCCGGTGGTGGCCACCGCGGACGAACTCCTGCAGGCGCTGGCTGCCTTCGAGGAGGCGGACGCCAAGTACGCGGAGGCGCGGCAGCGTTTCCTCACCGAGTTCGGCGAGTACGACCGCGGGGACGCCGCCCGCCAGATCGTCGAGAAGTTCTTCACCGGGAGCGGCAAGTGAGCCGGGACATCTTCATCGTCTCCAACAGCGTCGACGAGATCGGCGGCGTGACCACCTGGTCGCACCAGATGGCCCGGCACTTCAGCGACCGCGGGCACTGCGTGCACATCGTCGGCATCGCGCCCGTCGCCGAGGAGATCCGGCAGAAGCTGCCGCAGGACCTGCCGTACGGCACGACCACGCTGTACGAGACCCACCCGCCGTCGGCCCGCCGCCTGCGCGGCATCAAGGGCCGGCTGAATGCGCCCGAGCGGCGCCGCCAGGCGGCCCGGCGGGCGCAGATGCAGGCCAAGGCGGACCGGCTCGGCGAACTGCTGCGCACGGCCCGTCCGGGCGGGGTCGTCATCGTCACCCAGGTCTGGGCGATGGAGTGGGTGGCGCTCGCCGACACCAAGGGGCTGTCCGTCATCGGCATGAGCCACGAGTCGTTCGAGGCCAGCCAGAAGTCCACCCGCGGCGAGCGGGTCCGCCGGTTCTACCGGGACGTGGACCGGCTGCTGGTGTTGACCCCCGAGGACGCGGACCTGTGGATCCGGGCGGGCATGGAGAACGTCGCCAGCATGCCGAACCCGATCCCCTTCATGCCCGACACCCCGGCTCCGCGCACCGGGAAGGTCGTGGCCAGCGTCGGCCGCCTCGCCTTCGAGAAGGGCGTCGACCTGCTGCTCGACGCATGGGCGGACGCGGCCCCGCAGCACCCCGACTGGGTCTTGAGGATCTATGGCGCGGGTGTGGAGGAGGCCGCGCTGCGGGCGCACTGCACCGCACTCGGGCTCGACGACTCCGTCCGGTGGATGGGCAGCACCGACGACGTGCTGGGCGCGCTGCGCGAGGCCTCGGTCTTCGCGCAGGCCTCGCGCGCCGAGGGCTTCCCGATCACGCTGCTGGAGGCGATGGCGGCGGGCGTGGCTCCGGCCGCCTTCGACTGCGCGCCGGGCGTACGGGAGATCGTCGAGCATGGTGAGGACGGGCTGCTGGCCCGGCTCGGCAACACCATGGAGCTCGCCGGGCACCTGGACGCGCTGATGTCCGACCGTGAGCTGCGCGACCGGCTCGGGGACAACGCCTTCCGTTCGGTGAAGCGCTACTCCAGCGCCGAGATCACCGACCGGTGGGAGGACCTGTTCTCCTTCCTGGAGCGCTGACCGGCGGCGCGGCCGTACACACGGCACGGCGAGGCCGCCCGCCCCGGGGAGATCCGGGGCGGGCGGCCTCGCCGTAGCGCCGGCGCCTCGCCGAACAGCCGGGCCGGGCGGGGCGGGGCGGGAGTGTCAGGCCTTGTGGACGTCGCGGTGCGCCTCGCCGCGGGCCACCTTGTTGGCCTCCCAGCCCGCCCAGGCGGAGGTGACCATCTCGCTGACGTCGTGGCGGGCCTGCCAGCCCAGCACAGTGTTGATGCGGTCGGCGGAGGCCACGACCTTCGCCGGGTCGCCGGGACGGCGCGGGCTGATCACCGGGGCGTAGTCGTGTCCGGTGCCCTTGTTCAGGAGCTCGACCATCTCGGCGACCGAGACGCCCTCGCCGCGCCCGATGTTGACGGTGAGGTCCTTGTAGTCCTCGGCCGCGGCCCACTCGGCCAGCTTGCGGGCGGCCGCCACGTGGGCTTCCGCAAGGTCCTCGACATGGATGTAGTCGCGGATGCAGGTGCCGTCCGGCGTCGGGTAGTCGTCACCGAAGATCTTGGCGCCCTGGCCGGCGTCGTACCGCTCGAAGACCATCGGCACCAGGTTGAAGACGCCGGTGTCCGCGAGCTCCGGGGTCGCCGCGCCCGCCACGTTGAAGTAGCGCAGGCAGGCGGTGGAGATGCCGTGCGCCTTGCCCGCCGCCCGCACCAGCCACTCTCCGGCCAGCTTGGTCTCGCCGTACGGGCTCAGCGGCGCGCACGGGGTCTCCTCGGTGACCAGGTCCACGTCGGGCATGCCGTACACGGATGCGGAGGAGGAGAAGAGGAAGTTACGCACCCCCGCGTCGGCCACCGCCTGGAGCAGGACCGTCAGGCCCTGGACGTTCTCGTGGTAGTAGTACAGAGGCTTCTCGACGGACTCTCCGACCTGCTTCTTGCCGGCCAGGTGCACCACGCCCGTGATCTTGTGTTCGCGGAGGGTCTTCTCCAGCACCAGCCGGTCCAGGACGGAGCCGACCACCAGCGGGACGCCCTCCGGAACGCGGTCCTCGTTGCCCGTGGACAGGTCGTCGAGGACGACGACCTTCTCCCCCGCGAGCAGCATCGCGCGGACGACGTGCGCGCCGATGTATCCGGCGCCACCGGTGATCAGAAACGTCATGTGTATCTCCTTGGTCCTGTCCGACTTCGGTGCGGAAAGCGCTGCGGGGCGTATCGGGTTCAGCCCGACCCCCGGGCTGCGCGGGCCCGGTGGAACCGGTTGCGTACGAGGTAGAGGGCTCCCCCGGGACCCGGCGCGAGGCGCAGCGCGAGGGCACCGGTCCCCGTCCGGTAGGGCTGCGCCAGCAGAACACCGTACCGGCTGCTGGGCAGCGCCCGACGGCGGAGCAGCCGGCCCCGGGGGCGCAGGGAGGTGAACACCGAGCTCCCGTCGGCACACCGCACGCCCACCCCGACGCTCCACGCCTGCATCCTGCGCAGCCCCTGGCGGCGGCCGGTGACGGCCAGTTCGGCGAGGGGGAACGGCAGCACGGCCATCCAGCCACCGCCCCGGTCGGGCAGCAGCTCGACGGGGGGTGCGAGGACGGGCTCGCCGCCGGCGCGGGGCACGAAGCTCAGGCGGGCGGTCTGCGGGCCGGCCCCGGCGAGGCGCCCGTAGAGGTCGTGCACGCGGATCCGGACGGCGCCGCGGCCGGCCGGCTCGGCGTCGACGGTGACGGGCAGCTCCTCGACCGGCAGCGTCGACAGGCCGTCCAGCTCGACCGGGAACTCGTCGCTCCACACCGGCTCGCCCGAGTCGCCGACCGCGTACGGGGGCAGCAGCAGCGGCGGTTCGGCGGCCAGCCGGGTGAGCCGCTCGACGTCGGCGGGCGGGGTCGCGGTGGCCCGCAGCACCCGGACGATCCAGCGGGCCTTCGCCGCGGCGGCCTCGACGTCGGCCGCGGCGAAGGTCTCGACGTAGTCACGGGTCAGGGTCCACCAGGCCGCCTGGTAGCCGGGGTCGCGGCCGAGCTCGCGCAGGTACATGCGCAGGTCGTATTCGAGGAACTTCACCTGGCAGGCGCTGCCCAGCACCGGGGAGGCGGCGGTGAGGATCCGGGCGGCCGTGCGGTGGGCCTCGATGCGGGAGCGCCAGTTCCCGACGTCCTTGCGGTCCAGGGAGATGGACACCTGGGCGGCGCCGCGGCGCACGTGCCAGACGTAGACGAGGTCGCCGGTGACGGCGATGCGGGGGGCCGCGGCGAGCACGCGGGAGGTGAAGACGAAGTCCTCGTAGACGAACCGGCCGTCCGGGAAGCGCAGGCCGTGCTCCTGGAGGAAGGCCCGCTCGTAGAGCTTGTTGACGCACAGGGTGTCGCGGACGAGCTCGGGCCGGTCCGCCGGGCGCTCGATGACGTCACCGGGGGTGTAGAGACCCGGCATCCACGGCACGTCGTGGTGCTGGGGCAGCTCGCGCCGCACGGCCGCGCCGACGGTGACCGGGGCGCGGTGCCGCTCGGCGGTGCCCACGAGGGCGTCCGCCGCGCCCGGCGGCAGGATGTCGTCGCTGTCGAGGAAGAGCACGTACCGGCCGGACGCGGCGGCGATCCCGTCGTTGCGCGGAGTACCGCACCCCCCGCTGTTCTCCGTCCGGTGCACGACCTTGAGGCGGGGGTGGACCGAGGCCAGCTCGTCCAGCACCCGCGCGGTGCCGTCGGAGGAGGCGTCGTTCACCGCGATGACCTCGGTGACCACCGGGCCCTGGGCGAGCGCCGAGGAGACGGCGTCGCCCACGAGCCCGGCGTCGTTGTACGCGATGACCACGACGGAGACCGTCGGGGGGTTGCTGCTGTTCACCCGCAGGATCCTAGGCGACCCGTGTAAAGACGCCCTCAAACCCTCCGGGGCACACGGCCCCGGGAGCGGATCAGAACGGCCGGAATTCGTCGTACTCCTGCTGCGCGGAGTCCCCGCGGCGGGCCTCGCGCTCCTTGCGGCGCTGGGTGGCCGGGCGGGGTGCCTCCATGCGGTGGTCCTCACCGCGGCGGCCCAGCATCTCGGCACCGGCCATCATGGTCGGCTCCCAGTCGAAGACGACGGCGTTCTCGTCGGAGCCGATGGCCACACCGTCGCCGGCACGGGCTCCCGCCTTCTTGAGCGCGTCCTCGACCCCGAGGCGGTTGAGCCGGTCGGCCAGGTAGCCGACGGCCTCGTCGTTGTTGAAGTCGGTCTGGCGGACCCAGCGCTCCGGCTTCTCGCCGCGCACCACGTACACGTCCTCGACCTCGTCGTAGGTGACGGTGAAGCCGGCATCGTCCACGGCCTTCGGGCGGATGACGATACGGGTCGCCTCCTCCTTCGGCTTGCGGGCGCGGGCCTTGGCGATGACCTCGGCAAGGAAGTAGGAGAGCTCCTTCAGACCGGTGCGGGCCACCGCGGAGACCTCGAAGACCTTGTAGCCGCGTGCCTCCAGATCGGGGCGCACCATGTCGGCCAGTTCCTGGCCGTCGGGGATGTCGACCTTGTTGAGGACCACCAGACGGGGGCGCTTCTCCAGGCCGCCGCCGTAGAGCTTGAGCTCCTCCTCGATGACGTCGAGGTCGGCGATCGGATCGCGGTCGGTCTCCAGGGTGGCGGTGTCCAGGACGTGCACGAGCACCGAGCAGCGCTCGACGTGGCGCAGGAATTCGAGGCCGAGGCCCCGGCCCTGGCTGGCGCCGGGGATGAGGCCCGGGACGTCGGCGATCGTGTAGACGGTCGAGCCGGCGGTGACGACGCCCAGGTTCGGGACGAGGGTGGTGAAGGGGTAGTCCGCGATCTTCGGCTTGGCGGAGGAGAGCACCGAGATCAGCGAGGACTTGCCGGCGCTCGGGAATCCGACCAGCGCCACGTCGGCGACGGTCTTGAGCTCCAGGACGATGTCGCCGGTGGTGCCGGGGACGCCGAGGAGCGCGAAGCCGGGGGCCTTGCGGCGGGCGGAGGCGAGCGCGGCGTTGCCGAGGCCGCCGCGGCCGCCCTCGGCGGCCACGTAGGTGGTGCCCTGGCCGACGAGGTCAGCGAGGACGTTGCCCTGCTTGTCGAGAACCACGGTGCCGTCCGGGACGGGCAGGATCAGGTCCTGGCCGTCCTTGCCGGATCGGTTGCCGCCCTCTCCGGGCTTGCCGTTGGTGGCCTTGCGGTGGGGGCTGTGGTGGTAGTCCAGCAGGGTGGTGATCGCCTGCTCCACCACCAGGATGACGTCGCCGCCACGGCCACCGTTGCCGCCGTCGGGGCCGCCGAGCGGCTTGAACTTCTCCCGGTGCACGGAGGCGCAGCCGTGGCCTCCGTTACCCGCGGCGACGTGCAACTCGACGCGGTCCACGAAGGTGGTCATGGTTGTTCCTCCAGATACAGCGGAATCGTCCGGAAAGTCCGGTGGCAGGCCTTGCTGCCCATTAAACGTGTCTATGCGACAACGCGCCGAGGGCGGACCTCTCTTCCCGGCCTGCGCCGGGAAGAGCTGAGATCCGCCCTCGGGAAGTTACGAACGCTCGATCGGCCGGAGCCGGATCAGGCGGCCGGAACGATGTTGACGACCTTGCGGCCACGGTGCGTGCCGAACTGCACGGCACCGGCCTGCAGCGCGAACAGCGTGTCGTCGCCACCACGACCGACACCCGAGCCCGGGTGGAAGTGGGTGCCGCGCTGGCGGACGAGGATCTCGCCGGCGGAGACGACCTGACCGCCGAAGCGCTTCACGCCGAGCCGCTGGGCATTGGAGTCGCGCCCGTTCCGGGTGGACGATGCGCCCTTCTTGTGTGCCATGTCTCAGTCCCTCTTACTTCGCAGCCGCGGGGATACCGGTGACCTTGATCGCCGTGTACTGCTGGCGGTGACCCTGGCGACGGCGGTAGCCGGTCTTGTTCTTGTAGCGCAGGATGTCGATCTTGGCGCCCTTGTGGTGGTCCACGACCTCGGCCGTGACCTTGATACCGGCCAGGACCCACGGGTCGCTGGTCACGGCGTCGCCGTCGACAACGAGCAGGGTCGAGAGCTCGACCGTGTCGCCAACCTTGGCAGTGGAAATCTTGTCAACCTCAACGATGTCGCCGACAGCAACCTTGTGCTGGCGACCACCGCTGCGCACGATGGCGTACACGCGGATCTCTCTCTCACTCGGGACGGATGCTCCTGAAGCCAGCCGCTCAGGCGGGCCGGGGCCCACGCTGATCCGGAATGGACGAGCGGCCTCTCCCGTACGCGCGCTTGCGCGCGGGACGCGGGAGGAAGGTGCTCAGGAGCGCGGCGCGTACAGGACACGCCGACGGTCTAGGTTACGGGGCCGGTTCCGGAGGGTCAAACCGGGCCCCGCACGGCCGTGGGCCCCGCCGTTCGGCAGGGCCCACGGCCACGTGACGGATCAGGCTTCGGCGGGAGCCGAGACGGACGGGGCAGCCTGCTGCTCCGCCGCCGCGGTCTTCTTCGTCGCCCGCTTCGTCGCGGTCTTCTTGGTCGTGGCCGTCTTCTTGGCCGCGGTCTTCTTGGCGGTCGCCGCCTTCTTGGCCGGGGCCTTCTTCGCCGCGGTCGCCTTCTTGGCCGGAGCCTTACGGGTGGCCTTCTTGGCCGGTGCGGGCTCCTCGGTGGACCCGGCTTCCCCGGCCGGCGTCGCCGGCTCGGTGACCGGGGCCTCGACGACCACCACGGCGGCCTCCGCCGCACCGGCCGGGGAACCGGCGGGCGCGGTGGCCTTGCGGGTGGCGCGACGCCGCGGACGGGCCGGTGCGGCCTCCGCCACCGGGGCCTCCTCAACCGCGGCGGCCGGCTCGGGCTCGACGACGGGCGCGGGCTCGGGCTCGGCGGCCACGACGGGCTCCGGGGCCGGCTCGGCCTCCGCCTCCGCGGCGGGCTCCGCGGCGACCGGCACGGGCGCGGTGGCCTTGCGGGTCGCCCGGCGACGGGTACGCCCCTTCGGCGCGGCCTCCTCGACCGGAGCGGCCGGGGCGGCCTCGACCGGCTCCTCGACCGCAGCGGCCTCGGCGACGACCTCGGGGGCCGGCACCAGGACCGTGTCGGCCGGTTCGGTCACCGGCTCGGTCACCGGCTCGGCGACGTCCTCGGCCACGGGGGCCTGGGCCTGCACCGCGGCGGCCTCACCTCGCGGGGCACCCGCGGGAGCGGTGGCCTTGCGGGTGGCACGGCGCCGGTTGCGGCGTCCACTCACGCCGGCCGCGGCCTCGGCCTCGGCCGGCGAGCTGTAGAGCTCCTCGCCCGCGACGAACTCCGGCTCGGGCAGCGCCTTGGGCGCGGCGGCCTCGGCAGCCACCTCGGCCTCGGACTCGGACTCGAAGGCGTCGGACCCCGCCGTCTCGACGGTCTCGACCTCGTGGTCGTGCTGGTCGAACTCGGCGCGGCCGCCACGGCGCTTCGAGCGCTTGCCGTTGCCACCGCCACCGATCGCGGCCGCCGTCTCCATGTGGACGATGACACCGCGGCCGTTGCAGTGGACACAGGTCTCGGAGAAGGACTCCAGCAGGCCCTGGCCGACCCGCTTGCGGGTCATCTGGACCAGACCCAGCGAGGTGACCTCGGCGACCTGGTGCTTGGTGCGGTCGCGGCCCAGGCACTCCAGCATGCGGCGCAGGACCAGGTCGCGGTTGGACTCCAGGACCATGTCGATGAAGTCGATCACGACGATGCCGCCGAGGTCGCGCAGCCGCAGCTGGCGCACGATCTCCTCGGCCGCCTCCAGGTTGTTCCTGGTGACGGTCTCCTCAAGGTTGCCGCCCTGACCGGTGAACTTGCCGGTGTTGACGTCGATGACGATCATCGCCTCGGTCTTGTCGATCACGAGGGAGCCGCCGGAGGGCAGCCACACCTTGCGGTCGAGCGCCTTGGCGAGCTGCTCGTCGATCCGGTACGTCGCGAAGACGTCGACCTCGGAGGTCCAGCGCTGGAGCCGGTCGGCCAGGTCCGGGGCCACGTGTGAGACGTAGCCGTGGATGGTCTCCCAGGCGCCGTCGCCGCTGACGATGACCTTCGAGAAGTCCTCGTTGAAGATGTCGCGCACCACGCGGACCGTCATGTCCGGCTCGCCGTACAGGAGGGACGGGGAAGAGGTCGTGATCTGCTTCGACTTCTTCTGGATGTCCGCCCACTGGGCCTGCAGGCGCTCGACGTCGCGGCGCAGCTCGTCCTCGCTCGCGCCCTCGGCGGCGGTGCGGACGATGACGCCCGCGTCCTCGGGGACGATCTTCTTGAGGATGGTCTTCAGACGCGCGCGCTCGGTGTCGGGCAGCTTGCGGCTGATGCCGGTCATCGAGCCCTCGGGCACGTAGACCAGGTAGCGGCCGGGCAGCGAGACCTGGCTGGTCAGACGGGCGCCCTTGTGGCCGATCGGGTCCTTGGTCACCTGCACGAGGACCGACTGGCCGGACTTGAGGGCGGACTCGATCCGGCGCGGCCCGTTGGCCATGCCGAGCGCCTCGAAGTTGACCTCGCCGGCGTACAGGACCGCGTTGCGGCCCTTGCCGATGTCGATGAAGGCGGCCTCCATCGACGGCAGCACGTTCTGGACCTTGCCCAGGTAGACGTTGCCGACGTACGAGGTGGCCTCTTCCTTGTTGACGTAGTGCTCGACGAGCACGTTGTCCTCAAGGACGCCGATCTGGGTGCGCTCGCCGCTCTGGCGGACGACCATCACGCGCTCGACGGCCTCGCGGCGGGCCAGGAACTCGGCCTCGGTGATGATCGGGACGCGGCGGCGGCCCTGTTCGCGGCCCTCGCGGCGGCGCTGCTTCTTCGCCTCCAAGCGGGTCGAGCCCTTGATGGACTGGACCTCGTCGGACGGCTCGGCCTTCTCGCGCGCCGGGCGCGGCTCGCGGACCTTGACGACGGTGCGCACACCGTCCTCGTCGCCGGCGGACTCGGCGGCGTCGGCGGGCTCACCGCTGCGGCGGCGGCGACGGCGACGGCGGCGGCTGGAGGTGGAGCCGAGGGCCTCCTCGGTGTCCTCCTCTTCCTCCTCGGCGTCCTGCTCGGCAGACTCCGCCTCGGCCTCTTCGTCGGCGGACTCGTCGAGGTCGGCTGCCTCACCGCGACGGCGACGACGGCCGCCGCGGCGACGGCGGCGCGAGGGACGCTCGCCCGACTCGTCGTCCTCGTCGAACTCCGCTGCTTCGGCGGACTCGGCCGACTCCTCTTCGAGCCCGGGGGCCTCGGCCTCCGGCTCCTCCTCCGCGAGCACCTCGGGAAGGGAGACCGGCGCGGTCTCGGCGGCGCCGCGGCCACGGCGACGGCGGCGGCCGGCCGGCTGCGCGGGCTCGGCGGGAGCGACGGGCTCGACCTCTTCCTCCTCCTCGGCCTCCTCGGCCTCGATCGCGGCCGCGGCGGCAGCGGCGGCCATCGCGGCGGTCTCGGGGGTCTGGAACATCGGCTCGGTGAAGACCGGTGCCTGGAAGACGGCCACGGCGGGACGCGCCGCACGGCGGGCACGGGCCGGAGCGGCGGGCGCCTCGGCGGCCTCGGGCTCGGCGGCGGGCTGCTGCGGGGCGGCGGCCGCGGTCGTGGTGGAGCGGGTGGCACGGCGGCGGCCGCGCTTGGGGGCGTCCACGGCGTCGGCGACGGTCACGGCGCGGGCGGCCCTGGGGGCCTCCTCGGCGGCGGGAGCGGGCTCGGCGGGGGTCTCCGCGGCCGGGGCCTCGGCGGCCGGGGCGGCGACGGCGCGGGTGGCACGGCGGCGGGCACGCGGAGCCGGAGCCTGAGCAGCCTCCTCCACCACAGCAGCAGCCTCGGCAGCAGCCGGAGCCTCCACCACGGCAACCTCCGCAGCCTCGGCGACCGGCGCGGCCGCGGCACGCGTCGCACGACGGCGGGCACGCGGAGCCGCAGCCGGAGCAGCCTCCTCCACCACAGCAGCGGACTCGGCAGCGGATTCGACGACGACGGCCTCCGCGGCCTGGGTCTTCGGAGCGGCCACCGCGCGGGTCGCACGGCGGCGGGGGCGGGCGGGGGCGGCGGCCGGAGCGGCCTCCTCGGCGGGGGCGGGCTCCGCCGCCGGCGTCACCTCGGCGGCGGGGGCGCCGCCGGGCGGACCGGCCGGCCGGGAAGCGGCGCGGCGACGCCTGCGCGGGGGCAGGTTGTCACTGGGGCTGCCGCTGTCGGCGCCGGCGGGGGTGGTGTCGTTTTCGTTACTGAGCATTGCGGGCGGTTCTCCCGTCACGCTCCCGGGCGCCGCGGCTGACTTCCGGTCCGGCGCGGCTCCGCACGATGGCGCGGAGCCGGCCTCCGGGGCGCGTTCGCCACACGGGAGCTGTAGTCCATGGCCGCCGGTTCCGTACGTGTTGTCCGTACGGCCTGGCGGAAGTCTTCAGGTCTGTACGCGGCCCGACCCAGGTGGCTCCCGAGTACCAGGGCTGCGCGACGACGACGGTCCTTACGCGGCGGGACCTTCCGGCGCCTTCGCGTCGGCGGTCACGGCGACCGTGGGTGGGGCGGCCGTGTCTGCCTCGCGGTCGGGCGCGAGCGGGTCGGTCACCGTGCCGGACTCCTCGTCGAAGAGCCCCTGCGCCAGCCTGGTCACCGCAGAGGGGACCGGCGGCGCCAGGTCGGCCACAGCTCGGAGACCGGACAGGACGTCGTCGGGTCGCACGGCAGGTGTCAGATGCCGAACAACCAGCCGCAGTATCGCACAGGCATTGTCCAGCGGCCTATCAGCCGGCGCGGGAAACGCTTCGAGGCTGACGACCGCCCCGCGGGTGTCGAAGGTGCGCACGCCGTTTTTGGTCTTGCGCTGCACCTCGACGGCCTCGGCGGCCAGGAAGGCCGTCACGGCCCGCTCGGCCTCGGCGGGCTCCACGCCGTCCAGGCGCAGCTCCCACACGGAGGCGGTCAGCCGGTCGGCCAGGCCCGAGGTGCGGGCCTCGACGGCTTCGATGATGTCGAGGCCCGCCGGCATCGACTCGTCGAGCAGCTCGCGGAGCCTCTCGGGATCGCGCGGCGCGGCGAGGCCGATCTCCAGGTACTCGGCCTCGCTGCCGGTCCCGGTCGGGGCGGCGTTCGCGTACGAGACGCGCGGGTGCGGGGTGAAACCTGCCGAGTACGCCATCGGCACCTCGGCGCGGCGCAGGGCCCGCTCGAAGGCGCGCTGGAAGTCTCGGTGGCTGGTGAACCGGAGGCGGCCGCGCTTGGTGTAGCGCAGTCGGATGCGCTGCACCACCGGTGCGGGAGGCGGGCCTTCGGGCTGTCGCTTGCCCAGGGGTTCTTCTCCTTGTGCGGGGCTCCGCGGCTCGCGCTTCGCCCTGAGGTCTGTCGACCCGCTCCGGCTCACCCCTGTCCTCGGGGCAGGGAGATCTCGTCAGCGGGTGCCGCGTCGGCGGCTGTCGTACTACCCAGAGTACGCGCCCGTGACCTCGCCGGTTCCACGGGAGGAGCACCGGGGACCGCGCGGTGCACGGTGGCCCGGGTCCGCTCCGTGCCGTACCCGACGCCGACGGGGGCCGCCCGTCCGCTTCGATGCGGAGGAGGAGACGGCGGAGGAGGAGACGGAGGAGACGCCCGGGGAAACGCCGGAGGCCCCCACCCGTTGCGGGCGGGGGCCTCTCGTGACCTGGGGTGCACGTGGCCGGCGGGGCCGGCTACTTCACGACCGACAGCGGCAGCAGCTTCTTGCCGGTGGGGCCGATCTGGATCTCGGTCTGCATCTGCGGGCAGACACCGCAGTCGAAGCACGGGGTCCAGCGGCAGTCGTCGACCTCGGTCTCGTCGAGGGCGTCCTGCCAGTCCTCCCAGAGCCAGTCCTTGTCGAGACCGGAGTCCAGGTGGTCCCAGGGCAGGACCTCCTCGTAGGTGCGCTCGCGCGTGGTGTACCAGGCCACGTCCACGCCGTAGGCGGGCAGCGTCTTGTCCGCGGCCCGCATCCAGCGGTCGTAGCTGAAGTGCTCGCGCCAGCCGTCAAAGCGGCCGCCGTCCTCGTAGACGGCGCGGATCACGTCGCCGATGCGGCGGTCGCCGCGCGAGAGCAGGCCCTCGACGATGCCCGGCTTGCCGTCGTGGTAGCGGAAGCCGATGGAGCGGCCGTACTTCTTGTCGCCCCGGATCTTGTCGCGGAGCTTGCCGAGGCGGGCGTCCGTCTCCTCCGCCGACAGCTGCGGCGCCCACTGGAACGGGGTGTGCGGCTTGGGGACGAACCCGCCGATCGACACGGTGCAGCGGATGTCGTTCTGGCCGGAGACCTCGCGGCCCTTGGCGATGACGTTGACCGCCATGTCGCCGATCTGGAGCACGTCCTCGTCGGTCTCGGTGGGCAGGCCGCACATGAAGTACAGCTTCACCTGGCGCCAGCCGTTGCCGTAGGCGGTGGCGACGGTCCGGATCAGGTCCTCCTCCGAGACCATCTTGTTGATGACCTTGCGCATGCGCTCGGAGCCGCCCTCGGGGGCGAAGGTCAGGCCGGAGCGGCGACCGTTGCGGGTCAGCTCGTTGGCCAGGTCCACGTTGAAGGCGTCCACGCGGGTGGACGGCAGGGACAGGCCCACCTTGTCGTCCGAGTACCGGTCGGCCAGTCCCTTGGCGATGTCGGCGATCTCGGTGTGGTCCGCGGAGGACAGCGAGAGCAGGCCGACCTCCTCGAAGCCGGTCGCCTTGAGACCCTTCTCGACCATCTCGCCGATGCCGGTGATGCTTCGCTCCCGCACGGGGCGCGTGATCATGCCGGCCTGGCAGAAACGGCAGCCGCGGGTGCAGCCGCGGAAGATCTCGACGGACATGCGCTCGTGGACGGTCTCCGCGAGCGGGACGAGGGGCTGCTTGGGGTACGGCCACTCGTCGAGGTCCATGACGGTGTGCTTCGACACCCGCCACGGCACGCCGGACCGGTTGGGCACGACGCGGCCGATGCGGCCGTCCGGCAGGTACTCGACGTCGTAGAAGCCGGGGACGTAGACGTTGCCGGTCTTGGCGAGGCGAAGGAGGACCTCTTCGCGGCCGCCGGGCCGGCCCTCGGCCTTCCAGGTGCGGATGATCTCGGTCATGTCGAGGACGGCCTGCTCGCCGTCGCCGATGACCGCGCAGTCGATGAACTCCGCGATCGGCTCCGGGTTGAAGGCCGCGTGGCCGCCCGCGAGGACGATCGGGTGGTCCACCGTGCGGTTCCTGGACTCGAGCGGGATGCCCGCGAGGTCCAGGGCCGTCAGCATGTTGGTGTAGCCCAGCTCGGTGGAGAAGGACAGGCCGAACACGTCGAAGGCGGAGACCGGGCGGTGGCTGTCCACGGTGAATTGCGGCACCTTGTGCTCGCGCATCAGCTCTTCGAGGTCCGGCCAGACGCTGTAGGTGCGCTCGGCGAGGACGCCCTCGCGCTCGTTGAGCACTTCGTACAGGATCATGACGCCCTGGTTGGGCAGCCCGACTTCGTATGCGTCCGGGTACATGAGGGCCCAGCGGACGTCGCAGCTCTCCCACTCCTTGACCGTGGAGTTGAGTTCACCGCCGACGTACTGGATGGGCTTCTGCACGTGCGGAAGCAGGGCCTCAAGCTGAGGGAAGACCGACTCGGTCATCACGCGACTTTCGTGAAGCGGGCAGGGGGCAGCTATCTAGCGTACCCCGACGGCCCAGCCGCCCCCACCCGCATGATCACTACAGGGCCGCCCGCAGGGCAGGGGCCGAGGCCTTCGCCCAGAGGTCCGGAAGTTCCCGTTCGCGCCGCTCGGCCAGGGCCTCCTCGCGGCCGTAGAGCACACCCCAGGTGAAGGAGTCCTCCCCCGCGTCCGCCGCCTGGGCCGCGAGGCCGCGCAGGGCGTCCCGGGCCACGACGCTGTCCTGGTGGTCGCCGAGCAGGTTCTGGACCTCCTTCATGGCCTTGGCCAGGCGTTTCGCCGGCTTGCCGAACTCGGGCACGGCGGACTCCGCCGCGTACCGGACGCGTTTGGCCGATTTGCGGGCCCCATGCAGGGCCAGGTCCCGTTCCTTGCCCGCGTCGAGCGCGAGGGCTGCGTCGATCCGGCCGGCGAGGCGGGCGTAGTCGCGGAGCACCGCCTTGCGGAGCACCTTCTCGGGGGATCCCGCGGCGGCGTCGAGCAGCGGGGGCGCGTCCAACAAGGCGTCGAGGGAGTTCAACAGGGTGACGTAGCGGTCGCTGTCAAGTGCGGCCAGGGTCCTGCGGCGCGATCGGGAGCGCCGGCCCGTGTTCCAGGTCCGGAGCCGGCTGCGGAGGGGGCCGGACAGCAGGGTGCGGGGCAGTTCGCCGAGCTGGGCCTGGAGCCGTTCCATCAGGACTTCCTGGTCGCGGTCGACGCCGAGTTCGGCGGCCAGCCAGCGCAGCTCCTCGCCGAGCGGGTCGGTGACCCCGCGGTCGAGGACCTTGCGGTAGGTCGTGAAGGCGCTGCGCAGCCGGCGGGTGGCGACCCGCATCTGGTGCACGGAGTCCGGCAGGTTCCGCCGCACGGCCGGGTCCTGGGCGACCAGGGCGTCGCGCTGCTCGGCCAGGTACGCGATGACGTACGCGCCGGCGGTGCCTCCGGGGCCGCCTCCGGCCGGCCGGGTCGGGGGTTCGGCGCCGGTCTCGGCGAGGGCCCGCGCGAGCTTCGAGGGGGCGTCGGAGACCCGGAGCCCGCCCTTGCGGAATGTCTTCGCGACGGCGTCCAGCAGTTCGGGTCCGACACCGTCGGCGAGTTCCACTTCGACCTCGGTCCAGGCGGCGGTGGCGTCGCCGCGTTCGGCCAGGACCTCGTCGGTGCTCAGTTCGGCGAGGAGTGCTCCGTCGGCATCGAGCAGGTGGCTGACACGGCGCGAGGAGACCAGTCGGACCTGCGGCCCGAGCCCGGCGTCGCGGACGCGGGAGCGGACGAGGGCGGCGAGGGCGGGCGGGACCGTGTCGCTGAGCGCGGCGCCGACCTCGTCGCGCACGCCTGGGGAGACGGGCAGTTTGAGGTGCCAGCCCTCGTCCGCGCCGCCCGTTCTGCGTCGGAGGGTGAGCCCGTCGGCGGCGAGCCGCTGGTCGGGGGTGTCGTAGTAGACGGCGTCGAGGTCGACGGTGCCCTGGTCGGTGACGGCCGCGATCGCGCCCGTCCCCGTCAGGTCCGGCACCCCGCGCCGGGCAGATGCGGCCTTGGAGAACTCGAATTTGCGCTCGATCTCGCGCTTTGTGTCCGCCATGTACCGAACTTAGTCCTGAACGGAACACGTATGCAGGATGAACGGAACATCAGGCCGACAATGGCCGTTGCACCTTGATCGACTGGAGGAGTCCGACCGCTATCCACACGGCGAACATCGACGAGCCTCCGTAGGACACGAACGGCAGCGGCAACCCGGCCACGGGCATGATGCCGAGGGTCATCCCGATGTTCTCGAAGGACTGGAAGGCGAACCAGGCGATGATGCCGGCGCACACGATGGTCCCGTACAGCTCGGTGGTCTCCCGGGCGATCACGCAGGCCCGCCAGAGGATGACGCCGAGCAGGACGAGGATCAGCCCGGCCCCGACGAAGCCGAGCTCCTCGCCCGCCACGGTGAAGACGAAGTCCGTCTGCTGCTCGGGCACGAACTGGCCGGTGGTCTGCGAGCCCTTGAAGAGCCCGGAGCCGGTCAGGCCGCCGGAGCCGATGGCGATGCGCGCCTGGTTGGTGTTGTAGCCGACACCGGCGGGGTCGAGCTCGGGGTTGGCGAAGGCCGCGAAGCGGTTGATCTGGTACTCGTCCAGGACGCCGAGCTGCCATATCAGGACGGCTCCGGCCACGCCGGAGCCGAGCAGGCCGATCACCCAGCGGTTGGAGGCTCCGGAAGCGAGCAGCACGCCGAGCACGATGACGACCATGACCATGACGGAGCCGAGGTCGGGCATCAGCATGACGATGCCCATCGGGGCCGCGGCCAGGCAGAGCGCCTTGACGACGGTGCGGTGGTCGGGATGGGCCAGGTCGCCGGCGTCCACCCGGGTGGCGAGCAGCATCGCCATGACCAGGATGATCGTGATCTTCACGAACTCGGACGGCTGGAGGGAGAATCCGCCGCCGACCACGATCCACGCGTGGGCGCCGTTGATGGTGGCGCCGAGCGGGGTCAGCACGGCCAGGATGAGCACCAGCGAGAGCCCGTAGAGGACGGGCACGGCCCCGCGCAGGGTGCGGTGGCCGAGCCAGACGGTGCCGATCATCAGTACCAGGCCGATGCCGGTGTTCAGGGCGTGCCGGGCGAGGAAGTAGTAGGGGTCGCCCTGGTTCAGGCTGGTCCTGTTGCGGGTGGCCGACCACACGAGCAGGGCGCCGAGGCAGGACAGGGCGAGCGACGAGAGCAGGATCGGCCAGTCGAGCCGGCGCAGCACGGAGTCACGGGCGGTGAGCCTGGCCATCGGGCCGCGCTCGGGCGCGTAGCGGGAGACGGAGAACTTGTTGGCGGTTGGCATGTCGGTATGGGGTCCTCAGTCGTGCCGTGTCGGGGGAGGCCCGGCGAGTGCCGGCGGTTCCGGTTCCTCCGGGGACGGCGGTACGTACGGCCGGATCTCCGGGGAATCGATGGAGCCGTCGGGGTTGATCCTGGGCAGTTTCGCCTCCGGGGCCGGCAGCAGGGCCGTCTTCAGGTCCTGCTTCCCGTCCATGGTCAGACCGTAGAGGGCGTTGTAGAGGTTGCGGACGGCGGGTCCGGAGGCTCCGGAGCCGGTGCCGCCCTGGGAGATCGTCATGACGATCGTGAAGTCCTTGGTGTAGGTCGCCAGCCACGAGGTGGTTTGCTTGCCGTAGACCTGGGCGGTACCGGTCTTCGCGTGCATCGGGATCTTGTCCTGGGGCCAGCCTCCGAAGCGCCAGGCGGCGGTGCCGCCGGGCTCGACGACCATGCGCAACCCCTTGTCGAGGTCCGCGATGGTCTGGGCGCCGATCGGCAGCCTGCCGTGGGACTGGGGCTTGATCATCTCGATGCGCTTGCCGTCCGGGCTGATCACGGCCTTGCCGACGGTGGGGTTGTAGAGGGTGCCACCGTTGCTGATGGCGGAGTAGGCGGTGGCCATCTGGATGGGGGTGACCAGGACGTCTCCCTGGCCGATGGCGAAGTTGATGCTGTCGTAGGCCTTGAGCTGGTTGCCTTCGAGGCAGCTCTCATAGGCGATCTGCTCGACGTAGGTGCCGCCCCGCTTGCCCTGCTTGCACCAGGAGTCCTTGTTGGCCGCCCAGAAGCTCTGCTTCCACTGGCGGTCGGGGATGCGGCCCTTGACCTCGTTCGGCAGGTCGACCCCGGTCTCGGAGCCGAGCCCGAACTCGCGGGCGGTCCGGTAGAACCAGTCGTGGGCGTCCTTCTTGGGGCTGAGCCCTCCGTCGCGCTGCCACTCCTTGTGCCCGAGGGCGTAGAAGACGGTGTTGCAGGAGAACTTGAGGGCCTCGCCGAGGGTGATGGGGCCGTGCCCCTTGGACTCGAAGTTCGCGAAGCTGCGGCCGCCGAGGCTGTAGGAGCTGCTGCAGTTGTACTTGTCGTTGAACTTGTAGCCGGCCCGGACGGCGGCACTCGCGGAGACCACCTTGAAGATGGAGCCGGCGGGGGCCATGCCCTGGATGGCCCGGTTGAGCAGCGGGTAGTTGGAGCTCTTGCTGGTGAGCTTGGCGTAGTCGGTGCCGGAGATGCCCCCGACCCAGGCGTTCGGGTCGTAGTCGGGCTGGGAGGCCATCGCGACGATGCGGCCCGTCTTGGCCTCCATGACGACGACGGCGCCCGAGTCGGCCTCGTACTTGCGGCCGGTGATGTTGTCGGTCTCGTTGCGGACGACCTTCATGGCCTGCTGGAGCTCGAACTCGGCGACGGCCTGGACCCGGGCGTCGATGCTGGTGACGAGGGTGGATCCGGCGATTCCGGGATCGGACCTGGTCTGTCCCATGACCCGGCCGAGGTTGTCGACCTCGTAGGAGGTGACCTGTGCCTTGCCGCGCAGCTCCCGGTCGTAGGTGCGCTCGATCCCGGAGCGGCCGACCTGGTCGGAGCGCAGGTGCGGGGAGTCGGTGTCCTTGGCCTTCTGGATCTCGTCGTCGGTGACGGGCGAGAGGTAGCCGAGCACCTGCGAGGTACGGGCGCCGCCGGGGGCGGGATAGCGGCGGACGGCGGTGGGCTCCGCGGTGATGCCGGGGAACTCCTCCGGGCGCTCGCGCAGCTGGAGCGCCTGCTGGGTGGTGGCTTCGAGGGTGACCGGGATCGGCTGGTAGGGCGAACCGTTCCAGCAGGGCTTGGGGGTCTGGGAGTCGCAGAGCCGGACCTTGTCCATGACCTCCTTGGGGGTCATGTCCAGGACGTCGGCGAGGCGGGTCATCACGCCCTTGCCCTTGTCCTTCATCTTCATCAGCGCGGTGCGGCTGGCGGAGACGACCAGGCGGGTCTCGTTGTCGGCGAGCGGGACCCCGCGGGCGTCGAGGATCGAGCCGCGCACGGCGGGCTGGACCACCCGCTGGACGTGGTTGCTCTTGGCCTCGTGGTAGTACTCCGCGCCGTTGCGGATCTGGAGGAACCAGAGCCGGCCGCCGAGGGTGACGAGCATCGAGAAGACGAGGACCTGCATGATGACGAGCCTGATCTGCACCCGGGAGGTGCGGCCGGTCTCCGGGACGTTGGTCACGTCTGCTCCTCCCTCACAGCTTCTTGGCGCTCTTCACACCCTTGGCCGGCTTGACGCCCTTTATGCGGACCGCCTTGTTGGCGCGGGACCGCGCGGTCTTCATGCGCAGGCCGCCGCGCTGGTTGCCGATGCTCAGGCCGGTACCGCCGGCCAGCCAGCCGGCGGAGACGTCTGCGGTCTTGTTGCCGGGGCCGCCACCCGCCTCGACGGCCATCGGGTCGTTCTCGGCCTTGCGGGCCAGCGCCATGATCCACGGCACGGTGAACGGCGCGAGCAGCAGGTCGTAGAGGGTGGCGGTGAACATCAGCCCGGTCAGGCCGACGTGGCGGGCGGCGGTGTCGCCGACCAGCGCACCCACGCTGGCGTAGAGCAGCGTGGAGCCGATCGCGGCGGCGACGACGGCCAGCATCGGGCCCCAGGCGGAGCGGAACCGGCCGCCGTCGGGCCGGACCAGTCCGACGACGTAGCCGATGACGCACAGGACGAGCGCGTACCGGCCGACCGCGTGGTCGGCGGGCGGTGCCAGGTCGGCGAGGAGTCCGGCACCGAAGCCGATGAGCGCGCCGCTGACGTGCCCGTACACGAGTGCGAGGGACACCACGGTGAGGAGCAGCAGGTCGGGTACGGCGCCGGGCAGTTGGAGCCGGCCCAAAACGGTGACCTGGATGACGAGGGCGACCACGACGAGCGTGGCCGAGAGCAGGATCCGGTTGAAGCGCATGCGGGGTCGGCTCCTAGTCGTCGGCCGGCTGGGCGAGCCGGCTGGCGGACCCGGACGGGGTGACCGTGACGGTGACCGTCGGGATGGGCTTGGGGGCCTCGGGCTTGGGCGGCAGGACGGCGTCGCGCGGGTCCTCGCGCGGCGGCATGACCACGACCCCGACGATGTCCAGGCGCGAGAAGCCGACGAACGGCCGGACCCAGACGGTGCGGGTCAGGTCGCCGCGCGAGGGATCGACTTTGACGACCTCGCCGATCGGGACGCCGGGCACGAAGGGCTTGTTGCCGCGCGAGCCGAAGGTGACGAGCCGGTCGCCGGGGCTGACCTTGGCCTTGCCGTTGAGCATCTGGACGGACAGGGCGCGATCGCCCTGTCCGGTGGCGAAGCCGAGTTCGCCGGTCTTCTCCAGGCGCGTGCCGACGGTGAAGTCGGGGTCGTTGGCGAGGACGACGGTGGAGGTGTCGGGTCCGACGGTGGTGACGCGGCCGACGAGCCCGTCGCCGTTGAGGACGGTCATGTCGCGTTCGATGCCGTCCTTGCTGCCGGCGTCGATGGTGACGGTCCAGGAGAAGCCCTGGGCCGCTCCTATGGCAATGACCTCGGCGCCCTTGATGCCGTACTGTCCCGCGCCGGCCCGCTTGAGCATCTCGTCGAGCTCGTGGATACGGCTGCGGGTCTGGTCCTCGCTGCCGAGCTTGGCCTTCAGGGCCGCGTTCTCGCGCTCCAGTGCGGCGATGCGGTTGTGGCGCTTCCCGGAGTCCCTGACCGCCCCTATGGCGTTGGCGACCGGATCGACCGCGGTCGCCACACCTTCCTCGACCGGCCCGAAGACCGCTGCGGCGGCCTGCCGGGCACCGTCGACCGGCGACTCCTCGCCTGCCCTGATGTCCACCGTGATCAACGCGAACGCGATGGCGATCAGAAGCACCAGGAGCAGCCGGCTTTCTCGTGTGTCCCTCACGTGCGGCGGCCGTGCCTTCCTCGTCGGAATTCTCGTTTTGCCTGTATATCAACGATCCGCCGTACGGGCCCGGTAGCACCCGTACGGCGGATCCTTGTGTTCCGCTCAGTCCCCTCCCCCGGCGGGAGGGCGGTCAGCGACGGGGCTGGGCGTCCAGGACCTGCTGGAGGGCCTCGAACTCCTCGACGCACTTGCCGGAGCCGAGCGCGACGGAGTCGAGGGGGTCCTCGGCGATGTGGATCGGCATGCCGGTCTCACGGCGCAGCCGCTCGTCGAGGCCGCGGAGCAGGGCGCCGCCGCCGGTCAGGACGATGCCGCGGTCCATGATGTCGCCCGAGAGCTCCGGCGGGCACTTGTCGAGCGTCGTCTTGACCGCGTCGACGATGGAGTTGACCGGCTCCTCGATGGCCTTGCGGACCTCGGCGGCCGAGATGACGACCGTCTTCGGCAGGCCCGAGACCAGGTCCCGGCCGCGGATCTCGGTGTGCTCGTCCTTGTCGAGGTCGTACGCCGAGCCGATGGTGATCTTGATCTGTTCGGCCGTCCGCTCACCGAGGAGGAGGGAGTACTCCTTCTTGATGTGCTGGATGATCGCGTTGTCGAGCTCGTCGCCGGCCACCCGGATGGACTGTGCCGTGACGATTCCGCCGAGGGAGATGACGGCGACCTCGGTGGTGCCGCCGCCGATGTCCACGACCATGTTGCCGGTGGCCTCGTGGACGGGCAGGCCCGAGCCGATGGCGGCGGCCATGGGCTCTTCGATGATGTGCACCTGGCGGGCGCCGGCCTGCGTGGACGCCTCGATCACCGCGCGGCGCTCGACTCCCGTGATGCCGGAGGGCACGCAGACCACGACGCGCGGACGGGCCAGGTAGCGGCGCTTGTGGATCTTGAGGATGAAGTACCGGAGCATACGCTCGGTGATCTCGAAGTCGGCGATCACGCCGTCCTTGAGGGGCCGTACGGCGACGATGTTGCCGGGCGTGCGCCCGATCATCTTCTTCGCCTCCGAGCCGACCGCCAGGATGCCGCCGGTGTTCGTGTTGATGGCGACCACGGACGGCTCGTTCAGGACGATCCCCCGGCCCCTCACGTACACCAGCGTGTTGGCGGTCCCGAGGTCGATCGCCATGTCACGGCCGATGAACGACATGTTGTTCCCCTTGTTCCCCATGAGGAGCGTCTGGCCTTCCAGTTGATAGCGGCTGCTGTCAGGTCGGCGAGGTGGGTGTGTGGGTGGAGGCCCCATCGTAGTCACGGTTGTACCGACACCGCGCGACGGGACTCCGGCAATCCCGCCGGAATGGATACCCGCCCCCTTACTGGTGACGACGTGTCCTGCCCAGGCGTTCCCGCCCGGGCCCGGAAATACCTTGGGGCGACCGAAATTACTTCGGTCGCCCCAGGTCATGAGCGCTATTCGGCTGATGTCTCGTCAGGAGGGACTGATCAGAGCGCGGGGAAGAAGAGCTTCAGCTCGCGCTCGGCGGACTCCTCGGAGTCCGAGGCGTGGATGAGGTTCTCCCGGGTGATGGTGCCGAAGTCGCCCCGGATGGAGCCGGGCGCCGCGGCGATCGGGTCGGTGGGACCGGCCAGCTGGCGGACGCCCTCGATGACCCGCTCCCCCTCGACGACCAGCGCCACGACCGGCCCGCTGGACATGAAGCCCATGAGCGGCTCGTAGAAGGGCTTGCCCTTGTGCTCGCCGTAGTGCGCCTCCAGGGTCTCCTGGTCGAGCGTACGCAGCTCCAGTGCGGGGATGGTCCAGCCGGCCTTCCGCTCGATGCGGCCGATGATCTCGCCGACCAGGCCGCGACGGACGGCGTCGGGCTTGAGCAGGACGAGGGTGCGCTGGGTCATGTTGCGGCTCCTTGCGGCATACGGGTGCGGTAGGGCGAATCTACAGGGCCGTCCGGGGCGGCCTCGCCGCCCGGGTGGTCCGGGGATCCGTCAGGCGGTGTCGGGCGCCCCGGACGCGGCGGCGGCCTCCTGCGCGGCGGCCCAGCGCTCCTTGATCGAGTCGACCTTCCGGCCGTAGTGCACGGAGCACCACCACAGTCCGGCGAACACCGCGCCGAGGAAGAACATCGTCGGGACGACGAAACCGCTCGCGATCAGACCGATCTGCAGGGCCCAGCCCAGCTGCACCGCCCCGGGGCGCGCGAGCATGCCGCACAGCAGCACCGACAGCAGCATCGAGACCCCGCACACCGTCCAGACCGCGGCCTGGGTCAGGTCCGGGTCCTTCATGGCGACCAGTCCGGCGAAGCCGATCACGAAGAACTCGCCGATCAGCGTGCTCGCACACAGCGTGCGCATCCCCTCAACCCCTCTTCAGCAGCAGGCGGGCCTCGCCCACCGTGATCACGGAACCGGTCACCAGGACCCCGGCCCCTCCGTACTCGGCCTCTTCCTCCGCCAGCGTGATCGCCGCCTCCAGGGCGTCGTCCAGCCGCGGCTCCACCTGCACCCGGTCCGAGCCGAAGACCTCCACGGCCACGGCCGCCAGCTCGTCCGCGCCCATCGACCGGTGACTGGAGTTCTGCGTGACCACGACTTCGGCGAAGATCGGCTCAAAGGCCTCCAGCACCCCGCGGACGTCCTTGTCCTCGCTCGCGGCCACCACGCCGATGAGCCGGCTGAAGCCGAACGCCTCGGTGACCGCTTCCGCGGTGACCGCCGCCCCCGCCGGGTTGTGCGCCGCGTCCAGGATCACCGTCGGGCTGCGCCGCACGACCTCCATGCGGCCGGGCGAGGTCACCGAGGCGAAGGCCTTGCGCACGGTCTCCACGTCCAGCACCCGGGCGTGCTGCCCGCCGACCCCGAAGAATGCCTCGACCGCGGCCAGCGCCACCGCCGCGTTGTGCGCCATGTGGGCGCCGTACAGCGGGAGGAAGACGTCGTCGTACTCGCCGCCCATGCCGCGCAGCGTCAGCTGCTGCCCGCCGACCGCGACCTCGCGCGAGACCACGCCGAATTCCATGCCCTCGCGGGCCACCGTCGCATCGACCTCGACGGCCCTCTTCAGCAGCACCTGGGCCGCGTCCACCGGCTGCTGCGCCAGGATCACGGTCGCGTCCTGCTTGATGATGCCGCCCTTCTCCACGGCGATCTCAGCGGGCGTGGAGCCGAGTCGGTCGGTGTGGTCCAGGCTGATCGGGGTGACCACGGCGACGGAGCCGTCGATGACGTTGGTCGCGTCCCAGCTGCCGCCCATGCCGACCTCGACCACCGCGACGTCCACCGGGGCGTCCGCGAAGGCCGCGTAGGCCATCCCGGTGAGCACCTCGAAGAACGACAGCCGGAACTCCTCGGCGGCGTCGACCATCTCCACGTACGGCTTGACGTCGTGGTAGGTCTCCACGAACCGCTCGGCCTCGATCGGCGCCCCGTCGAGGCTGATCCGCTCGGTGATCGACTGCACGTGCGGGCTCGTGTAGCGGCCGGTGCGCAGCTCGAAGGCGTTCAGCAGGGCCTCGATCATGCGGGCCGTGCTGGTCTTGCCGTTGGTCCCGGTGACGTGGATGGAGGGGTACGCGCGCTGCGGCTCGCCCAGTACGTCCATCAGCGCCGCGATCCGCGACACCGAGGGCTCCAGCTTGGTCTCCCCCCAGCGGGTGGAGAGCTCCTGCTCCACCTCCAGCAGCGCCCTCGCCACCTCCGGGTCGACGGGTCGGGCAGGCACCGGGTCCCCCTGGGGCGGCCCGGCGTGGGCGCGCAGGGTGCGGCTGCCGGCCTCGATCACCGCCAGGTCGGGGTCGCGGTCGGACTCTTCCGCGACGATCTGGTCGAACTCGTCGAAGGCGCCGGTGCGGTCTTCGTCGTCGTGGCGGTCGTGGTTCTCGGGCTGCTGGTCACTCACAGGGCCAGTCTACGGACGGCCACCGGGAGGACTTTCGGCCCGGGCGCTTCGGGACCTCCGGCGGGCGGAGCGGCCTGATCTCCGTGCAAGCCTTGCGAGCAGCAGATTGGGGAACAAATGCCGCAGGCCAGCAGCAACAAGACAGCGTCCAGCCGCGACATAGCCATCGACCTGGGAACCGCCAACACCCTGGTCTACGCGCGGGGGCAGGGAATCGTCCTCGATGAGCCGTCCGTGGTCGCCGTCAGAGCGGGCACCGCCACCGCCCTGGCCGTCGGGGCGGACGCCAAGGAGACCATCGGCCGCACCCCCGGTTCCATCACGGCGGTCCGCCCCCTCAAGGACGGCGTGATCTGCGACTACGAGGCCGCCGAGGAGATGATCCGGCACTTCGTGCGCAAGGCCGTGCCCGGGCGGCGGCCCCGCACCCGGATGGTCGTCTGCGTGCCCTCCGGCGTCACCCCGGTCGAACGGCGGGCCATCGTCAACGCCGCCACCCGGGCCGGCGCCAGGACCGTGCACCTCATCGAGGAGCCGATGGCGGCCGCGATCGGCGCCGGTCTTCCCGTGGCGGAACCGCGCGGTTCCATGGTCGTGGACATCGGCGGCGGCACCTCCGAGGTCGCCGTCATCTCCCTCGGCGGCATCGTCACCTCCCGCTCGCTGCGCGTCGGCGGCGACCGGCTCGACGCGGCGATCACGGAGCACGTGCGCAGGGAGCACGCGCTGCTCATCGGCGAGCGCACCGCCGAGCAGGCCAAGCTGGCCATCGGATCGGCCTGGCCGGTACCGGACCGGCCCGAACGGGAGACGGCGACCTTCACCGTGCGCGGCCGCCAGAAGGTCGGCGGCATGCCGAAGACGCTCGCCCTGGGCGCGGCCGACGTCCGCGCCGCCCTCGACGAGCCGGTCGGGGCGATCATCGCGGCGGTCCGCGGCACGCTGGAGGAATGCCCGCCGGAGCTGTCCGGTGACGTCATGGAGCACGGAATCGTCCTGACCGGCGGCGGCGCCCTGCTGCCCGGCCTCGACCTGCGCATGGCCTCCGCGACCGGCATCCCGGTCTTCGTGGCCGACCACCCGCTGCACTGTGTGGCGCTGGGCTCCGGCCGCTGCGTGGAGGACCTGGACAGCCTCGACGGCCTGCTGACGCCGGCCTGACCCGGCGCGGCGCCGCAGCCTGCGCCGTGCGACCGCCGGGAACCGGGGGACGGCCCTCAGCCGCGCGGCAGGGTGGCGACGACCTCGTACGCGTCGTCCGTGCGGGTCGCTGTCAAGGTGCCCCCCAGGCTGCGGACGCGCTCGGACATGCTCGCCGTGCCGGAGCCCGCCGAGACCGGGCTCCGGCCCGGGGTGCGGGCCGGCAGGGCGTTGCTGACGGCGATCCGCAGCCGCGGGCCGTCCGCCGCGATCGACACGTCGATGGTCTCCCCGTGCGCGTGCTTGGCGGCGTTGGTCAGGCACTCCTGCACCACCCGGTAGACCGCCGCCTGCCGCAGCGGCGACAGCCGGTGTACTTCCTCGTCCATGGCCAGCCGGACGGGCGAACCGGCCCGTCCGCTCTGCTCCGCCAGCTCCGGCAGCCCCTCCACACCCGGGGTCGATGCCCGTTCGCCCCGCTGCACGATGATCTCGTTGAGCACCAGGTGGGCCCGGCGCGCGGAGTCGGCCAGCTCCTCGAAGTCCTTCGCGTGCGCCGTCCCGCGCGCCCGTACCGACAGCACCTCGGAGCGCACCGTGAGCATGGTCAGCTCCCGGCCGACGAAGTCGTGCACGTCGCGGGCGACGGAGACGCGCTCCTGCTGGACGGCCCGGAACACGGCGGACTCGGCCCGCCGGGCGGTCAGCTCCCGCACCAGGTCGTGCCGGTACGCGGCGATGCCCACGGCCGAGGCGAGCGCGCCGATGGGCACGACGATGCTGAGGAAGCCGCTGAGCCGCTGCCCCTGTGGCTCGGGCCAGCCCGGCACCCAGAACATGACCAGGGCGAAGGCGACGTATGCGAGCGTCGCCAGGATCCCCGCCCGGCGCCCGCGGAAGCGGCCGACCGAGTAGAGCGCGAACTGGATCAGGGTCAGCTCGTGCAGCCACCCGATGAAGAACAGCGCGACCAGGTACGAGACCCAGGGCAGCCGGCGGCGCACCAGCAGGGTCGTGCAGCCCAGAGCGAGCACGACGGCCGCGGCGGGTCCGCTCAGCGAGTTGTCGGCGGCCGCCAGCCCCGGCAGGTCCAGGGCCATCAGCCCGAGACAGCCCAGAGCGGTGAGCACGTCGACCGCCCGCGGCGAACCGGCCCAGGTGCCGGCCGTCCGGCGGCCGGCAGCCACCCACCGGCGGAACACCGGGGCGAGGGGCTTCACGTGCATGCCCTCCATCATCCGTGGTCGGCGCGGCGGATGAGGTCCAGCCCGCAGGGAAACACCGTGATGTAGGGCACTTCGGACAGGCCGGAGGTCCGCGCGGGCCGCGGCCGCGCGGATGCCGCGGGCCCGCCGTGCACCCGCGTACGGCGAGGGCCCCCGCCACCGGAGTCCGGTGGCGGGGGCCCTGGTCGAGCTCCGGCGGCTGCCGGGACGTGTCGCGGAAGTCCCGGCTGCCGCGCAACGTCCGGCCGGCCCTATGCGGCCGGCAGGGTCTCCAGCTGGGCCTGGATCCGGGCGATGTCCGCCTCGGCCTTGGCCAGTCGGCCCTTGATCTTGTCCACGACGTTGTCGGGGGCCTTGGCGAGGAAGGCCTCGTTCCCGAGCTTCGCCTCGGCCTGCTGCTTCTCCTTCTCCGCGGCACCGAGGTCCTTGGTCAGGCGCTTGCGTTCGGCGTCCACGTCGATGGTGCCCGACAGGTCGAGCGCGACCGTGGCGCCGGCGACCGGGAGGGTCGCGGTGGCGCTGAAGGAGTCGCCCTCGGGCTGCAGGCGCAGCACCTGGCGGATGGCGGCCTCGTGGGCGGCCAGCGCGGTGCCGGTCAGGTCCAGACGGGCCGGGACCTTCTGCTTGTCGTCGAGGCCCTGCTCCTTGCGGAAGCGGCGGACCTCCTTGGTGAGCGTCTGGATGCTCCCGATCTCGGACTCGGCGGCGTCGTCACGGAAGCCGCTGTCCTTCGGCCAGTCGGCGACGACCAGCGACTCGCGGCCGGTGAGGGTGGTCCACAGGGTCTCGGTGACGAACGGGACCACCGGGTGCAGCAGGCGCAGCATGACGTCGAGGACCTCACCGAGGACCCGCGCGGAGACCTTCGCCTGTTCGCCGCCCGCGAAGAAGGTCGTCTTCGACAGCTCGACGTACCAGTCGAAGACCTCGTCCCACGCGAAGTGGTAGAGCGCCTCGCTGAGCTTCGAGAACTGGAAGTCCTCGTAGTACGCGTCGACCTGCGCGATCGTCTTGTTCAGGCGGGAGAGGATCCAGCGGTCGGTCGCCGACAGCCGCTCGGCCGGCGGCAGCTCGCCCTCGATCGTGGCGCCGTTCATCAGCGCGAAGCGCGTGGCGTTCCAGATCTTGTTGGCGAACTTGCTGGACGCCTGGACCCAGTCCTCGCCGATCGGGACGTCGGTGCCGGGGTTGGCGCCCTTGGCCAGGGTGAACCGGACGGCGTCGGAGCCGTACTTGTCCATCCAGTCCAGCGGGTCGACGACGTTGCCGAAGGACTTCGACATCTTCTTGCCGCGCTCGTCGCGGACCAGGCCGGTCAGCGCGATCGTCTTGAAGGGGACCTCGCCGTCCATGGCGTACAGGCCGAACATCATCATCCGGGCCACCCAGAAGAAGATGATGTCGTGGCCGGTGACGAGGACGTCGGTGGAGTAGAACTTCGCCAGGTCCGGGGTCTTCTCCGGCCAGCCGAGCGTGGAGAACGGCCACAGACCGGAGGAGAACCAGGTGTCGAGGACGTCGGTGTCCTGGGTCCAGCCCTCGCCGGTCGGCGCCTCGTCGTCGGGGCCGAGGCAGACGACCTCGCCGTCCGGGCCGTACCAGACCGGGATGCGGTGGCCCCACCACAGCTGGCGCGAGATGCACCAGTCGTTGAGGTTGTCGACCCAGTCGAAGTAGCGCTTCTCCATCTCGACCGGATGGATCGCGACACGGCCGTCGCGGACCGCGTCGCCGGCGGCCTTGGCGAGGGTCTCGACCTTGACCCACCACTGCAGCGAAAGACGCGGCTCGACGGTGGTGCTGCACCGCGAGCAGTGCCCGACGGAGTGCAGGTACGGGCGCTTCTCGGCGACGATGCGGCCCTGCTCGCGCAGCGCGCCGACGACCGCGGAACGGGCCTCGTAGCGGTCCAGGCCGAGGAAGGGGCCGTGGACGGTGATGACGCCGTGCTCGTCCATGATCGTCATGTTGGGCAGGCCGTGGCGCTGCCCGATGGCGAAGTCGTTCGGGTCGTGCGCCGGGGTCACCTTGACGGCACCGGTGCCGAACTCCGGGTCGACGTGCGTGTCCGCCACGACCGGGATGGTGCGGTCGGTCAGCGGCAGCTTGATCTGCTTGCCGACGAGGTGCCGGTAGCGCTCGTCGTCCGGGTGGACGGCGACGGCGGTGTCACCGAGCATCGTCTCGGCGCGGGTGGTGGCGACGACGAGGGTGTCCTCGCCCTCCCCGTACTGGATGGAGACGAGCTCGCCCGCGTCCTCCTGGTACTCCACCTCGATGTCGGAGATGGCCGTCAGACAGCGCGGGCACCAGTTGATGATGCGTTCGGCCCGGTAGATCAGGCCGTCGTCGTAGAGCTTCTTGAAGATGGTCTGGACGGCCTTGGACAGGCCCTCGTCCATGGTGAAGCGCTCACGGGACCAGTCGACGCCGTCGCCGAGGCGCCGCATCTGGCCGAGGATCTTGCCGCCGTACTCCTCCTTCCACTGCCAGACGCGCTCGACGAACGCCTCACGGCCGAGGTCGTGGCGGGACTTGCCCTCCTCGGCGAGCTGCTGCTCGACCTTGTTCTGGGTGGCGATGCCGGCGTGGTCCATGCCGGGCAGCCACAGCGCCTCGTGACCCTGCATCCGCTTGCGGCGGGTCAGGGCGTCCATGAGGGTGTGCTGGAAGGCGTGTCCCAGGTGGAGGGAGCCGGTGACGTTCGGCGGCGGGATGACGATGGTGTACGGGGGCTTCTCACTCGCGGGATCGGCCGTGAAGTACCCACGCTCTACCCAGCGCTCGTAGAGCTTGCCCTCTACATCGGCCGGCGTGTAGGCGGTCGGCAGTTCGGAGTCGGGGCTACTGGGTGTCTGCGTGTTCTCGGTCACGGGGCTCAGTTTAGGGCCGTAACAGTCCAGTCATGAAACCGGTTGTGGAGGGGCCCGGCGCCCTGACGGGCTCCGGCTTCGGTCAGGATGTGAGGAACGCATAAGCAACCTCAGAGGGGGACGCGGGATGAGCTACAACCAGCCGGGGCCTTACGGACAGCAGCCTCAGCAGCCGGGACCGTACGGGCAGCAGCCCCCGCCGCCGCCCGGCCCCTACGGCCAGCCCCCGCAGCCGGGCCCCTACGGGCAGCCCGCGCCCCCGCAGCCGGGCTACGGCTACCCCCAGCAGCCGGGCGTCCCCCCGCAGGGCTACCCCCAGCAGCCGCCGACCCAGGCCTACGGCTACCCGCAGCAGGCCCCGTACGGCACCGAGCCGCCGAAGAAGTCCAAGGCCGGCGTGATCATCGCGGCGGTCGTCGCGGTGGCGGTCATCGCGGGCGGCGGCTGGTATCTCCTGGGCGGCGGCCCGAGTGGTTCCGTCTCGGCCGACACCAAGGGCTACAAGCTGGTCGCCCCGGAGTCGGTGGACGACTTCAAGAAGGACCCGAAGTACAAGGACAAGCCCTTCACCGACAAGGACAAGGCGGAGGCCGAGGCCGCGGGCATCAAGAACCCGACCAAGGCGGCCATGAACTACCAGGCGGGCGACCCCAAGAACCCGCTCAGCGCCAAGGGCCTCAACTTCTCGGGCGTCTACGGCGAGATCGCCGACCCGGAGAAGACCGTGGACGGCTACTTCGCCATGGCCAAGCTGGAGAGCGCCAAGGACGGCAAGTCCGACGTCGAACTCGTGGGCACCCCCAAGGCGGTGACCCCGGCCGGCTTCGAGGGCGCCGTCATGAAGTGCCAGGACGTCAAGTTCACCGCGAAGGAGGCGAACACGAAGGGGCCCAAGGAGGCCACCCTCCCGATCTGCATCTGGGGCGACTACAGCACGCTGGCGATGGTCAGCGCCACGGACGTGGCGTCCATCCTCGCGGGCAAGCCGGGCTACAACCAGGAGCAGACCGCGGAACTGGCCGCCAAGCTCTACAGCACCGCCCGCGTCAAGATGTAGCGCACGGCAGTACGCGAAAGGGGCGCCCCGGCCGGGGCGCCCCT
>NZ_JBHYMC010000021.1:46857-110006 GCF_042742535.1 Streptomyces sp. NPDC058880 | reverse complement strand
GACCCGAGGGGGGTCCCGGCCCCACGCGTACTTATTCCTTATCCCCCGCGTGGTACAGATCACGGCCCGTCAACCCCTCATTACGTTGGCGTAGGTTGGTTACGGGAGTGAAGGATGGGTTCTCGTGGCAGCGACGACGACGAAACTCAAGACCATCGGCTCGTACGCGGCGATCGGGGACAGCTTCACAGAGGGCGTGGGGGACCCGGGGCCCGGGGACTCCTTCCTCGGCTGGGCGGACCGGCTCGCCGTACTCCTGGCCGATCAGCGCGAAGAGCACGACTTCCGGTATGCGAATCTCGCGGTGCGCGGGAAGCTCCTCGACCAGATCGTGGCCGACCAGGTGCCGAGGGCCAAGGCCCTCGCGCCGGACCTGGTCACCTTCTGCGCGGGCGGCAACGACATCATCCGACCCGGCAGCGACCCGGACGACGTGGCGGAACGCTTCGAGGCGGCCGTGGCCGACCTCACCGGAGCCGTCGGCCACGTCATGATCACCACCGGCTTCGACACCCGCGGTGTGCCCGTCCTCAAGCACATCCGCGGCAAGGTCGCGACGTACAGCGCCCACGTGCGCGCGATCGCCGACCGCTACGACTGCCCGGTGCTCGACCTCTGGTCGCTGAAGTCGGTACAGGACCGGCGCGCCTGGGACGCGGACCGGCTGCACCTCTCACCCGAGGGCCACACCCGTGTCGCACTGCGCGCCGCACAGGTGCTCGGCCTGGAGGTGCCGGCCGACCCCGACCAGCCGTGGCCGCAGCTGCGCCCGCGCGGCTCGGTGGACGTGACCCGCGACAACATCCAGTGGGCCCGCGAGTACCTGGTGCCCTGGATCGGCCGTCGACTGCGCGGCGAGTCCTCCGGTGACCACGTCGAGGCGAAGCGCCCGGACCTGCTGCCGCTGTAGCCGCTGCGGACGCGGGCGAGGCGGGAGGACGGGACGACGCAGGAAGGGTCGGGAGGGGCGGGCGGAATCCTTCGGGGCCGGTGTGCGTTGGGATGGGCGTAGCGATACGACCGCACCGACCGCACCCTCCCTGGAGGCGCTTTGACCGGCTCCCGTCCCCTCCGTCCCCGGCTGCGCGCCCTGCGGCCCGAAGCCTTCGGCGCGGACCCGTCCGGCGCCAGGCTGGAGCGGATCCGCCGCTCACCGAACTTCGCCGACGGCGTCTTCCAGAACCCGGTCGGGGCCCGGAACAGGCCCTCCGGGTCGATGACGGAGTTCGCGAAGATCTACTTCCACCGTGAGCAGCGGCTCGGGCGCAGCCCCGCCGGGGCCGTCCCCGTGCACCCCACCACCCTCGCGGACCTGGCGAAACCGTCCGCGACCGGTTTGCGACTGACCTGGATGGGTCACTCCAGTGTGCTCGCGGAGATCGACGGGCACCGGGTGCTCTTCGACCCGGTGTGGGGCGAGCGCTGCTCACCCTTCCCCTTCGCCGGTCCCAAGCGGCTTCACCCGGTGCCGCTCCCGCTGGCCGCGCTCGGCGAGGTCGACGTCGTGGTCATCTCGCACGACCACTACGACCACCTCGATCTGCCGACGATCAAGGCGCTGGCCGGTACGGACACGCTCTTCGCGGTGCCGCTCGGCGTCGGTGCCCACCTGGAGCGCTGGGGCGTGTCGCCCGACCGGCTGCGCGAACTCGACTGGAACGAGACCACCAGGATCGGCGGGCTGTCGCTCACGGCGACCCCCGCCCGGCACTTCTGCGGCCGCGGTCTGCGCAACCAGCAGCACACCCTGTGGGCCTCCTGGGTGGTCGCGGGCGACGAGCACCGGATCTACCACAGCGGCGACACCGGATACTTCCCCGGCTTCGCGGAGATCGGTTCCGCACACGGCCCCTTCGACGCCACGATGATCCAGATCGGGGCCTACTCGGAGTACTGGCCCGACATCCACATGACGCCCGAGGAAGGCATGCGGGCCCACCTCGACCTCCAGGGCGGCACCCCCCACGGCACGATGCTGCCGATCCACTGGGGCACGTTCAACCTCGCTCTCCATGCCTGGGCGGAGCCGGGGGAGTGGACGGTCGACGCCGCCGAAGAGGGCGGCCAGTTGGTGGCGCTCCCGCGTCCCGGCGAGCCTTTCGAGCCTGCCGGACCGCTGCCCGTGGATCCCTGGTGGCGTCCGATCTCTCGTCCGATCGCTCACTCATGGCGTCGCCCCAAGCCGGTGGATCTTCCTTCGAGCGACGCTCGTTCCGGAGACCTGAACCTTGCCGGCGAGCGGTGAGCCGGAAACGGAGCCGGCATAGCGGGTTGCCCCGCGTCGTCGTCGTACGCACGCGCATCGTGCATACGGCGGTGGGCGGGCCGGCCCTCGGCGATCATCCCGATCCCGGTGCGTGAGCCGTTCCGGTGGGTTATCAACCTGTTCCCCGATGACGCGCCACGTGCCAGGTGCGGGACGGCGACGGCCTGGACGAGTGCGGTGATGCGGGTGGTCGAGCATCGGATCTTGCGGAGGAGTCGCCAGCCTTGAGGGTGGCCATGGCCTGCTCGACGAGTGCGCGGATCTTCGCGCGCGGTTGGCAGCCTTCTGACCGGTGGAAGGGGTTTCCCAGCGGTCCCAGTAGGGGGTGCGGACCGTTCCACCGGCACCCCGATAGACCTGGTCCGCCCGGCAGGTGACGCCGACCTCGGCAAGGGCGTCGACGATGCCGTGTTCGCGGGCCGCGCGGACATCGTGGACGGCGCCGGGCAGGGCCGGCGAGGCCCACGGCAGCCGGCCGAAGGGGTCGGCGAGGACCTGCACGCTCATCCCGAAACCCGGCAATCGCCGCCCTGCCGCGCTCCTCTGAGCGCGCGACCCTACGATGACGCACATGCCAACCACCTCACCCATACCTGTTCTCCGCAACTCCCTCGGAGCCACGCTCCGTTACGAGGACGAGGCACTCGTCCTGCGTCGCCCCGACGAGGAGGTGCGGATCCCGCTCCCGGCCGTCGCACGTATCCGCGCCGAAGGGCGCACGCTCGCCGTCGAACTCACCGCACGCGCAGGGGCGGCGCCCGCCGTGCACGCGCTGGCCGACGTGAGCGAGGCCGCCGCGGCGCTCTTCGCCGACGCGGTCACCGCGAACCTGCCCGAACGCGCGGCCGGGGCCGAACCGGTCGACGGCTCGGCGCTGGTCGTCGTGCGGGTCCTGACCGAGACGCCGGACGAGGAACGAAGACGCAGAGGCCGTCGCAGGACGCGGATCGGGCTGGTCTCGGTCGGGTCCGTCTTCTTCGCCCTCGCGCTCGCCGTCGGCATCCACGGCCAGTGGATCGTCGCGCTCCTGACCCTGCTCGTCGGGCCGGTCGGCGCGGCGAGCCTGGCCTACGCGCGGATGGGTGTGGAGGACCTCTACCTCCAGTGGTACCTGCCGCGCGACGGCATCACGGTCCAGGCCCGACAGGTCGGACACTCGCGCATCATGGGCGGCGGATTCGGCACGTACGTCTACACGGACCTGCACGGGGAGAACCGGACCCTGCACCATCGCGGCGGCGGTCCGACCGTCGAGGCCGCCTACCATCCGGACAAGCCGCACATCGTGCGGGTCCCGGAGTCCCGCGGCGAGAAGGCCGGCTCCGTGGCCGTGACCATGTTCCTCGTCCTCTTCGGCCTCGTGGTCGAGTCCGCAAATGCCTATTTGCTCTACGAAGCCTTCGTCAACGGATACCCGGGTTACGGCCCGACCTGACCGCACCCGGCCACCGCCTCCGGGGAGAGCGAGACCTGCCCTGGCCACGCGGCTGCGGCGTGCGAGAACCTCCACACATGAACGGATGGTGGTGTCGCCGATGACGGTCGTCACCACCGCTCGTACGTGGAGAAGGGCTGGACGTTGCCACCTGAGTGGACGGCAATGACGAGGTCCTTGTGCGGGAGCATGTCCTGGACGGGGCCGATGCCGTCGCGGAAGCTGCGGTCCTCCTCCTTCTCCTTGCCGGTGGCGGCGTCGAAGGAGTGGGTGTCCGGCCCGCTCGTCTTCCGTGATGCGGCGTACCGGCAGATCAGCGGATTCTCCTTCGTCGGCCGCCCAGCCCTGAACGCGGTCTCGCGCGGCGGCATAAGGACCTGGTCCTGGCGCTGACCTGCCATTCCAGGGAGAAGCCGGCTCCTGGGCCGCTCACGGGGCGACCCCGTTCCCCTCCTCGGCCGGCTCCGGGACCGTCGGGAGGTCCTGCCCGGCGCGGAGTGGGCCCGTCAGGAGGAGCAGGGCGCACAGCGCGTTGCCGCCGTAGAGGAGCCACAGGGCGTCGCGTTCGCCGAGGAGGGCGCCGAGGGAGCCGCCGAGGAGGCTGCCGACGGGAATCGTTCCGTACATCACGAAGCGGATGGTGGAGCCGACCCGACCCAGCATGTCCGGTGGGCAGTAAGCCTGCCGGAAGCTCACGATGATGACGTTCCCGGCGACCACCCCGGTCATCAGGCAGAACTCCCCGACCAGGAAGGCCAGCAGCCCCACCCCGTCCGTGGTGAGCGGGATCAGCAGCCCGAACGGGCCTCCGCAGAACGCGCACAACAGGACCGCCCGGGCCGTCCCGAACCGGCGGGCCAGGCGCGGCGAGACCACCGAGCCCAGGACCCCGCCCAGCCCGGCCAGCGCGATCAGGACACCGATCAGCGCGCCCGGCACACCCACCGTCCGGCTCAGGAACAGGATCGACAGGGACTGCGCCCCGGCCAGGAACAGGTTCATCGCCGCGTCGCACAGCAGGATCGTCCGCAGGAACGGATCCCGGGCGAGAAAGGCCACGCCCGCGCGGATCTCGGTGACCAACGACCGTCGGCCGGCGGCCCGTTCCTCGCCGCCCGGCGGGCCTTCCGGGGTCCGGATGTGCAGCAGCAGCGCCGTCGAGACCAGGAAGCTCAGCCCGTCGGCGAGGAAACCGGCCGCCGTGCCCCCGGCCTGGGCCAGCGCCCCGCCCGCCCCCGGTGCGACGACCTCCGCGACCGATTCGCTGGTCTGGAGCCGGGCGTTGCCGTCGGCGAGCTCCTCGTGCGGCAGTAGGGTCGGCAGGTACGCGCTGTAGGCGGCCCGGAAGAACACGTCGGCGGTGCCCGCCAGAACCGCCACCAGCATCAGTTGAGCGGTCGTCAGGACCTGCAGCCAGACCGTGGCGGTCAGCGACAGCATCAGCAGGGCCGACACCGCGTTGCACACGATCATCACCGGCCGGCGGCGCATCCGGTCGGTCCACGCACCCACAGGCAGGCCGAACAGCAGCCACGGCACCCAGGCCGCGGCGCCCAGCACCCCCATCGTGAAGGGCCCCGCGTCCAGCGTGTCCACCGCGATCAGCGGCAGCAGTACCCGGGTGGCCGCGCTCCCGAACTGGCTCACGGACTCCCCCGCCCACAGCAGCCGGAAGTCCCGGCGGCGCAGCGCGCCGCGACCGGCGCTCACCGGCCCACCATGCCCTCGACCAGCAGCGCGGCGATCTCGGCGGCGGGCTTGGACGCCATCATCTCGCCGTGCGCACAGGGTATTTCGTGATGGGCGACCGGGCCGGTGACGTACGGCTCCCACACCCGCGGCCCGGGCGCGTCCTGCTCGTGGGCGGCGGCGGCCAGCGTCACCCCACCCCGGAACACCCCGGGACGGTGGGCGGCGGCCAGCCGGTCGTGGTGGACGTAGGCCCCACCGAGGGCGGCGACGGTCTCCCCGTCGAAGACCGCCAGCGGGCCCTCCTCGGCGGCGGCCGCCGCCATCAGCCCGGCGAGGGTCAGCGGCACCCCTTCGGCCGCGCCGCACTCCTCCCGCGGCGGATAGCCGAGCGATTCCAGCAGGTCCCGCAGCGGGTCCGCGGCCGGGGCCGCCGGCTCGCCGGGGGCTGCCGGATACCCATCGAGCAGGGTGAGGCCGGCCACCTCCTGACCGTCCTGCTGGAGCGTCACGGCCACCGCGTGCGCGACCACCGCCCCGAAGGACCAGCCCAGCAGGTGGTACGGGCCGTGCGGCTGCACCGCGCGGATCCGCGCCGCGTACTCCGCCGCCATCTCCGTGACGCTCCCGGGCCGCGCCTCCGGCGCGCTGAGCGCCCGCGACTGCAGGGCGTGCACGGACCGCTGCGGATCCAGGTGCTCCAGCAGCCCCCGGTACACCCAGCCGGTGCCCGCGCCCGGGTGGACGCAGAACAGTGCGGGCGTGCCGGGCGCCCCCGTGCGCAGCGTGACCAGTGGCGCCAGCGGGTCCGCGTCCCCGCGCGACACCGGGCCGCCGCAGCGGGCGGCGAGCCCCGCGGCCGTGGGCGCGGCGAACAGGTCTTGGATCCCGAGCTCCTCGCTCAGCGCCTCGCGTACCCGGGCCATCAGCCGGGCCGCCAGGAGGGAGTGACCGCCCAGGTCGAAGAAGCCGGCGTCGGCACCCACGGAGTCCGTGGGCAGCCCCAGCACCTGGGCGAACAGGCCCGCCAGGACCTTCTCGCGTCGGCCGCGCGGCGCCCGGCCCACGCGGCCGTCCTCGGCTTCGCCGGGATCCGGCGCGGGCAGCGCAGCCCGGTCCAGCTTGTCGTTCGGGGTCCGTGGGAAGGCGTCCAGCACGACGAACGCCGACGGCACCATGTGTGCCGGGAGCATCCCCGCCAGGTGGGCGCGCAGGCCCGCCGCGTCCACCGCGGAGCCCGTACCGCCGCCGGAGGCCGGGACGACGTACCCGACCAGCCGCTTCGCACCGCCGGGTCCGTCCTCCCGGACGGTGACCGCGGCCCGGTCCACCCCGGGCGCCGCAGCGAGCGCGGCCTCGATCTCGCCGGGTTCGATGCGGAAGCCGCGGATCTTGACCTGGTCGTCGGCGCGGCCGAGGTACTCCATGCGGCCCTCGCCGTCCCGGCGGACGAGGTCGCCGGTGCGGTACATGCGCGCCCCGTCCTCGAACGGGCAGGCCACGAACCGCTCCGCCGTCGTGCCCGGGCGCCGCAGGTAGCCCCGGGCCAGCCCGGCACCCGCCAGGTACAGCTCGCCGGGCACCCCCGGCGCCACCGGCCGCAGCACCGCGTCGAGCACGTAGGCACGGGTGTTGGCGACCGGACCGCCGATGAGCGGGCGTTCGCTGTGCGCGGTGTCCCACCACAGGGCGTCGACCGTGCACTCGGTGGGTCCGTACAGGTTGTAGGCGAGCATCCCCTCCGTGGCGCGCAGCCGGCTCCACAGCCCCTCGCCCGCGGCCTCCCCGCCGATCAGCAGCAGCCGCGGCGGGGCGTCGAGCAGGCCCTCCTCGATCAGGTGCTCGGCGTGCGTGGGGGTGGTGTCGACGACGTCGAGGGCGGCGTCGGCGGCATACCGGACGAAGGCGGCGCCGTCGTGCCGCTCGGCGTCGCCGATCAGGTGGAGTTCGTGCCCGGCCACCATCCACAACAGGGCGTCCCAGGAGGCGTCGAAGGAGAGCGAGGCCACCAGCGCCACCCGCAACCGCCAACCGAGGGCGGTCCGTTCCGCCTCGGCCATGGTGTGGGCGCGGTGGAAGGCGTACAGGTTGCGCAGCGCGGCGTGGTCGACCACGACGCCCTTGGGCCGGCCCGTGGACCCCGAGGTGTACACGACGTAGGCGGCGTCGCCCGGCCGGGGCGGCCGCAGCTGCCCGGCACCGGGCGCGAGGGCGGCGGTGTCCACCTCGTCTGCCTCGTCCGCCTCGTCCGCCTCGTCGGTGAGGACGAGCGGGAACTCCGCGGACGGCAGCAGCGGTGCGGTCGCGGAATCCGTGACCAGCAGCGCCGGGGAGGAGTCGGCCAGCATGTGCGCGATCCGCCCGGCCGGGTATCCGGTGTCCACCATGACGAAGGCCGCACCGGCCTTGAGGACGGCCAGCATCGCGGCCACCGCCGCCGGGGAGCGGGGCAGGGCGATGGCCACCAGCCGCTCCGGACCCGCCCCGTCCCGGACCAGGCGATGGGCGAGCCGGTCCGACCAGGCGTCGAGGGCGGCGAAGCCGATCCGCTCGGCGCCGTGCACCAGCGCGGTCGCGTCCGGGGCGAGGGCGGCCCGCGCCGCGAACAGTTCGGGCACGGTGGCCTCCGGCACCGGCAGCGCGGTGTCGTTCCACTCCACCAGCGCCCGCCGGCGGGCCGCGGGGGTCAGCGGGTCGGCGGCCCCGATCGGCAGCCCCGGCGCCGCTGCGAGCAGCCGGACCATCCGTACCAGGGTCGCGGCGAGGTCCTCGGCGGTGGCGTGGTCGAACAGCTCGGCGGCGTACTCCAGCAAGCCCGAGATCCCGGCGGGGCGGCCCTCGGCGTCCCGGTGCTCCTGGACGTCCAGCGTCAGGTCGAACTGGGCGACGTCGAAGCGGAACGGCTCGGGGCGTACGTCGAGGCCGGGCAGCGCGAGCGTGCCGTCCTCGCCGGCCTGCACCTGGAGCAGCACCTGGAAGAGGGGGTGGCGGGCGAGGGAGCGCTCGGGGTTGACCGCCTCCACGACCCGCTCGAAGGGCACGTCCTGGTGCTCGTGCGCCGCGAGGTCGATCTCCCTCACCCGGCCCAGGAGTTCAGCGAAGGTCGGATCGCCCGAGACGTCGGTGCGCAGGACGAGGGTGTTGACGAAGAAGCCGACGAGGTCGTCCAGGGCCTCGTCCGTGCGGCCCGCGACGGGCGTCCCGATCGGGACGTCGTCCCCCGCGCCGAGCCGGGACAGGGTCACGGCCAGCGCCGCCTGCACCACCATGAAGAGGGTGCAGCCGTGCTCGCGGGCCAGTTCCAGCAGCCGGCCGTGCAGCTCGGCGTCCAGGACGACGGGGGCGGAGCCGCCGGCGAAGTCCGCCGCCGCCCGGCGCGGCCGGTCGTAGGGCAGGGACAGCTCGGCGGGTGCACCGGCCAGCGCGTCGGTCCAGAAGGCGAGTTGGCGTGAGACCGGGCTCGCCGGGTCGTCCTCCGAGCCGAGCAGCTCCCGCTGCCACAGCGTGTAGTCGGCGTACTGCACCGGCAGCGGGGCGAAGGCGGGCGCGGCGCCCGCGCACCGGGAGGCGTACGCCTCGGACAGGTCCCGGAACAGCGGCCCCCAGGACCACCCGTCGAGCGCGATGTGGTGAACGACCAGGGCCAGCACCCACTCCTGCGGCCCGGCGGCGAGCAGCGCCGCCCGTACGGGGGGCTGGCCGGCCAGGTCGAACGGGCGGGCCAGCAGCGCGTCGAGGGCCGCGGCGGTGCCCTGCGGACCGCACTCCACCAGCTCCAGCGGAACGCCGCACCCTGCCGGCAGCACGCGCTGGTACGGCTCGCCCGTCGCCTCCGGGAACACCGTGCGCAGGGCTTCGTGCCGGTCGGTGACGTCTCCCAGGGCCGCGGCCAGCGCCGCGGTGTCCAGTGGGCCGCGCAGCCGCAGCGCGAACGGGCAGTGGTAGCCGGCGGACTGGCCCGCCCGGCTCAGGAACCACAGCCGGCGCTGGGCGGCCGACAGCGGCGGGGCCTCGGGCCGCTCCGCCACCGCGGTCAGGGCCGGCCGGGGGGCCGCCCCGGCCGCGGAGCCCTGCGCCAGGCAGGCGGCCAGCCCGGCCACCGTCGGGTGCTGGAACAGCTGGCGGATGCCCAGGTCGCCGCCGAGGACGGCCCGGATCCGGGAGAGCAGCCGGGTCGCGAGCAGCGAATGGCCGCCCAGCTCGAAGAAGCTGTCCTCGGCGCCCACCGACGGCAGCCCCAGCACCTGCGCGAACAGCTCCGCCAGGAGCTCCTCGCGGGGCCCACGCGGGGCGCAGGAGGACAGCAGCGCGCCGAAGTCCGGTGCGGGCAGCGCCGCCCGGTCCAGCTTGCCGTTCCGGTTCATCGGGAAGGCGTCCAGGACCACGAAGGCCGAGGGCACCATGTGGTCCGGCAGCTGCGCGGCGAGCCGCCCGCGCAGCGCGGCCGGGTCGGCGCTGCGCCCCGCGGCCGCCACCACGTACGCCACCAGGCGCTTCCCGGCGGGGCCGCCGTCACGGGCGAGCACCGCGGCCTGCGCCACCTCCGGGAAGGCCCGCAGGCAGGCCTCGATCTCGCCGGGTTCGATGCGGAAGCCGCGGATCTTGACCTGGTCGTCGGCGCGGCCGAGGTACTCGATGCGGCCCTCGCGGTCCCAGCGGACGAGGTCGCCGGTGCGGTACATGCGGGCGCCGTCCTCGAACGGGCAGGCCACGAAGCGGCCCGCGGTGAGCGCCGGCCGGTTCAGGTAGCCGCGGGCCAGGCTCGGCCCGGCCAGGTACAGCTCGCCCGGGACGCCCGGGGCGACCGGCTGCAGCCCGGCATCCAGCACGTACGCCCGGGTGTTGGCGAGCGGGCGGCCCACCAGCGGCTCCTCGCTGGCGGCGGCGTCCCACCACAGGGTGTCGACGCTGCACTCGGTGGGCCCGTACAGGTTGTGGCAGAGCATCCCGTCGGCGGCCCGGACCCGCGTCCACAGGGCCGCGCCCGCCGCCTCGCCGCCGAGCAGCAGCACCTTGGGCCGGTGTACGGGATCGTCCAGCAGGCCCTCCTCGACGAGCTGTTCGGCGTAGGTCGGGGTGACGTCGAGGGCGTCGATGCCGGCGCGGGCGATGTGCCGGACCAGCGCGGCCGCGTCGCGGCGGGTGTCGTCGTCCACGAGATGGAGCTCGTGGCCGGCCACCATCCACAGCAGCCCCTCCCACGACGTGTCGAAGGAGAGTGCGGCCGTCAGCGCCATCCGCATCCGGCGGCCGTCGTACAGCTCCTCCGCGCGGGCGATGACCCCGGCCCGGTGGAAGGCGTACAGGTTGCGCAGCCCCGCATGGTCGATGACGACGCCCTTGGGCTCGCCGGTCGACCCCGAGGTGTGGATCACGTAAGCGGCACTGCCGGGCAGCAGCCGGCGGCCCGGGACGGGGCCGGCGGAGCCCGCCGGGGCCGCGCCCGGCGCATCGACGAGGATGCGGACGCCGCCGGTGTCCGGGAGCCCCGGGGCGGTCGCGGCGTCGGTGACGACAGTGGTCGTGGTGGACAGCAGGTGCGCGATCCGCTCGGCCGGGTAGTCGGTGTCGACGGGGACGAAGGCGGCGCCCGCCTTGAGTACGGCGAGCAGCGCCACGACGGAGTCGGCGGACCGGGGCAGGGCCAGGGCCACCAGGTGCTCCGGTCCGACCCCGTGCCCGGCGAGCCGGTGCGCCAGCGCGTCGGCGCGGCCGTCGAGCTCGGCGAAGGTCAGCGCGGTGTCCCGGAAGACCAGGGCGGTCGCACCGGGGGTGCGGGCGGCCCGCTCCTCGAACAGCTCGGGCAGGGTCCCCGCAGGCACCGGCGCGGCCGTGTCGTTCCAGCCGGAGAGGACCAGTGCGCGCTGCTCGACGGAGAGCGGGTCGGTCCGCCCGACGGGCGCGGCGGGGTCGGCGGCGAGGCGCTCCAGCACCCGGGCGAGGGCGGCCGCGAGGTCCTCGGCCGTGGCCCGGTCGAACAGGTCCGTCGCATATTCCAGGGCTCCGCCGATCCCGGCCGGGGCGCCGCCCGCGTCCCACTGCTCCTGGAAGTCGGCGGTGAGGTCGAACTTGGCGACGTCCCAGGCGGCGGTCTGCTCCGCGGACTCCAGGCCGGGCAGGGTGAAGACGGGACCCGCGCCGCTGTCCAGGGTCATCATCACCTGGAAGAGAGGGTGGCGGCCGAGGGACCGTTCGGGGTTGACCGCCTCGACGACCTGCTCGAAGGGCACCTCCTGGTGCTCGAAGGCGGCGAGGTCGCTTTCCCGCACCCGCTCTAGGAGGTCGGTGAAGGTCGGGTCGCCGGAGAGGTCGGTGCGCAGGACGAGGGTGTTGACGAAGAAGCCGACGAGGTCGTCGAGTGCTTCGTCCGTGCGGCCGGCGACGACGGTTCCGATGGGGATGTCGGTGCCGGCTCCGAGGCGGGACAGGAGGACGGACAGGCCGGCTTGGAGGACCATGAAGAGGGTGCAGCCGTGCTGCCGGGCCAGTTCGAGCAGTCGTCCGTGCAGCTGCGCGTCCAGCTCCAGGGGGACCGAGCCGCCCGCGAAGCTCGCCACCTCCGGGCGCGGCCGGTCGGCGGGCAGCGCCAGTTCGGCCGGGGTGCCGGCCAGTTCCCGCGTCCAGAAGGCGAGTTGTGCGGCGAGCAGGCTCTCCGGGTCGTCCTCGGCGCCCAGCAGCTCGCGCTGCCACAGCGTGTAGTCCCGGTACTGCACGGGCAGCGGCTCGAAGGTGGGCGCCGCGCCCGCGCACCGGGCGGCGTAGGCGGTGGCCAGGTCGGTCAGCAGCGGCCCCCAGGACCAGCCGTCCGTGGCGATGTGGTGGATCACCAGCGCTAGCACCCACTCCTCGTCGCCCAGGGCGAACAGGCGTGCTCGCAGTGGGAGTTCGGTGGTGATGTCGAAGACGTGCCCGGCCTCGGCGGCCAGCGCGTCGGCGAGCTCGGGCTCGCCGAGGCGGACCAGGGGCAGCTCCGGCGCCGCGTCGGTGATGTGTTGCACGGGCTCGCCGTCCACCTCGGGGAAGACCGTCCGCAGCACCTCGTGGCGCCCGGTCAGATCGCCGAGGGCCGCGGTCAGCGCCTGCGGGTCCAGGGGACCGCGCAGTCGGGTGGTGAGCGGGCAGTTGTAGGCGGCGCCGGTCTCGCCGAGCCGGCTGAGGAACCACAGCCGCCGCTGGGCGGACGATACGGGGAACACAGGACCTCCAGGGGCGTGCGGGGTGGTGCGGGGGCGGGGAGTCGGCTCAGGCATCGGCGGTGCGCCGGAGCGTGGGACGGGCCTTCGGCGCGTCGGTGAGCAGGGCGGCGGTGCGGGCCGGGGTCGGGTGCTGGAAGAGCTGGCGGATCTTCAGCTCCCGGCCGAGATCGGCCCGGATCCGGCTGATCAGCCGGGTGACGAGGAGGGAGTGGCCGCCCAGGGCGAAGAAGTTGTCGTCCGGGCCGACCTCGTTCCGGCCCAGGACCTCGGCGTACAGGGCGCGGACACGGTCCTCGGTGCTGCCGCCCGGGTCCTCGGCCGGCTCGGGCGCGGCGGGGGCGGCCGTGTGCGGAGCCGGGCCGTCGACCGATCCGACCGCCCGGTCCGGGGCGGCCGCGAGACCGCGCAGCACCAGGGCCAGGTCCGCCGCCAGCCGTTCCGCGCTCGTCCGGTCGAACAGCTCGCTGGCGTAGGTGAGTTCGCCGGTGAGGCCCAGCGGGGTGCCGTCGGCGGCGCGCCGCTCCCCGAGGTCCACGCCGAGGTCGAACTTGGACACCGCCCACTCGACAGGGTGCGGCCGGGCCGTGAGGCCCGTCAGGCGGGGCAGGGCGGGCGGCTCGTTCTGGACCTGGAGCAGCACCTGGAAGAGCGGGTGCCGGGCGAGGGACCGCTCCGGGTTCACCCCCAGGACGACCTGCTCGAAGGGCACCTCCTGGTGGGCGTAGGCGGCGAGGTCGGTCTCCCGCACCCGCTCTAGGAGGTCGGTGAAGGTCGGGTCGCCGGAGAGGTCGGTGCGCAGGACGAGGGTGTTGACGAAGAAGCCGACGAGGTCGTCGAGTGCTTCGTCCGTGCGGCCGGCGACGACGGTTCCGATGGGGATGTCGGTGCCGGCTCCGAGGCGGGACAGGAGGACGGACAGGCCGGCTTGGAGGACCATGAAGAGGGTGCAGCCGTGCTGCCGGGCCAGTTCGAGCAGTCGTCCGTGCAGCTGCGCGTCCAGCTCCAGGGGGACCGAGCCGCCCGCGAAGCTCGCCACGTCCGGGCGGGGCCGGTCGTAGGGCAGGGCGAGCTCGGCCGGGGTGCCGGCCAGTTCCTCGACCCAGAATTCGAGCTGGCGGGTGATCAGCGCGTCCGGGGCGCCCGGCGTGCCGAGCACGGACCGCTGCCAGACGGTGTGGTCCCGGTACTGCACGGGCAGCGGCTCGAAGGCGGGCGCCGTGCCCGCGCACCGGGCGGCGTAGGCGGTGGCCAGGTCGGTCAGCAGTGGCCCCCAGGACCAGCCGTCGGTGGCGATGTGGTGCACCACGAGCACGAGCACCCACTCCTGTCGCCCCAGCTCCAGCAACCGGGCCCGCAGCGGGAGTTCGACCGCGATGTCGAACCAGTGCCCCGTCACCTCCCGGACCGCGTCCGCGACGGCACCGGCCTCCGTGACCGCGAGGACCTCCAGCGGCACCTCGGCGGCCGCGCCCTCCAGCAGCCGGACCACCGGCTCGCCCCCGCACTCGTCGAAGACGGTCCGCAGCACCTCGTGCCGGGCCACCACGTCGCCCAGCGCCGCACGCAGCGCCGGCGCGTCCAGCGGACCGCTCAACCGGTAGGCGAAGGGCACGTTGTGGTGGCCGGACGGGCCCTCTGCCTGATGCGCGAACCACAGGCGGTGCTGCGCCGGGGACAGCGGCGCGCCCTGCCCCGGCTCCGCACGGCGCAGCGGCGGCCGCGCCCGGTCGGCGCTCCCGGCCAGCTCCGCGAGGGCGGCCACGGTCTGCGCGCGGAAGACGTCGCGCAGCGCCAGCTCGACCCCGAGGGCCGTACGGATCCGGCTGACCAGCCGGGTCGCCAGCAGCGAGTGGCCGCCCAGGTCGAAGAAGCCGGCGTCGGCGGCGACCGCGTCGAGGCCGAGCACCTCGGCGAAGAGCCCGGCCAGGATCTCCTCCCGGGGGGTACGGGGGGCACGTCCGCCGGAAGCGGGCAGCGCGGGCTCGGGCAGGGCCCGGTAGTCCACCTTGCCGTTGGGGGTCAGCGGCAGCGCGTCCAGGACCAGGACGTACGAGGGCAGCATGTAGTCCGGCAGCAGCCGCTCCAGCCGGCGTCGCACCGCGGGCCCGGACACCTCCCCGACCACGTAACCGGCCAGCCGCTTCTCACCGTCCGCGGCGGCCCGTACGGCGACCACGGCCTGGCGGACCCCCGGGCATGCGGCCAGCGCGGCCTCGACCTCACCGGGCTCCACGCGGAAGCCGCGGACCTTCACCTGCTCGTCGGACCGGCCGAGGAACTCCAACAGCCCGTCGGCCCGCCACCGGGCGCGGTCGCCGGTGCGGTACATGCGGGTGGCGGGCGCGCCGAACGGATCGGCGACGAACCGCTCGGCGGTGGCCGCGGGCCGCCGCTGGTAGCCGCGCGCGACTCCGGCACCGGCCAGGTACAGCTCGCCCGGGGTGCCCGGCGGCACCAGCCGCAGCCGCTCGTCCAGCACGTACGCACGGGTCCCGTCCAGGGGGCGGCCGATCGGCACCGGGCCGTCGGCGTCCGAGGCGCCGGCGATCAGGTGGCTGGTCGCGCACAGGGTCGCCTCGGTGGGCCCGTACAGGTGGCGGACCACGGTGTCCGGGCAGGCGGCCAGCACGGCCCGGACCGCGGCGGGGCTGACGACGTCGCCGCCGGTCAGCACCTCGCGGACGCCGGCCAGCAGGCCCGGGTCCTCCTCGGCGACCACCCGGAACAGACCGGCCGTCAGGTGCACGGCGGTGACGCCCGCCCCGCGGATCAGGGCGCCCAGCGCGGCGGCCGTGGGCTCGCCCTCGGGGGCGACGACGACCTGCCAACCCGACAGCAGCGCCACCCACAGCTCGTAGTCGGCGATGTCGAACGCGTGCGGCGCGTGGAACAGGACGCGCTCGGCACCCCGGGTGTGCCAGCCCCGGTCGGCCACCAGGGCCAGGACGTCCCGGTGGGTGACGGCGACGCCCTTGGGCTCGCCGGTCGAGCCCGAGGTGTGCATCAGGTAGGCGAGCTGCCCGGGCGGGCACGACGCGGCCGTGAACTCCGCGTCCCGCGCGTCCGCCCCGGCGGTGTCCGCCGCCGTGACCAGGACCGTGCGGGCGCACTCCAGGCCGAGCGGGGCGAAGGCCTCGTCGACCAGCAGGACGGAGCAGCCCGCATCGGACAGGATCCTCTGCATGCGCGCGGCCGGGTACCCGGTGTGCAGCGGCACGTACGCCCCGCCCGCCTTCAGGACGGCCAGCATCGCGACGACGACCTCGGGGGAGCGGGCCATCAGCACGCCGACCGGGGTCTCGGTGCCGACCCCGTACCCGGCCAGCCGCCGGGCCAGCCGGTCCGCCCGCCGGTCCAGCTCCCCGTACGTGATCTCGTCCGGGCCCGAGAAGAGGGCCACCGCGTCCGGGTGCAGGCGGGCCCGGCGGGAGAACTCCTCGTGCACGGAGCCCGCCGCGGCCTGCTGCGGCCCCTCCGGCAGCCAGCCGCCGAGCAGCTGCCCGCGCTCCTGCTCCAGCAGGACCTCCAGTGCCGAGATCGGACCGCGCGGCGCCCGCACCGCCGCCTGCAGGACCGCCCGCAGCCGCCCCACGAGGGCGCGGACGGTGGCCTCGTCGAACAGGCCCGTACGGTATTTGGCGACGGCGCGCAGGCCCTCGCCCGGCGAGCCCGCCTCGGTGAACTGCAGCGCCAGCTCGAACTCGGCCTCCGGTACGTCGACCTCCTCGGCTTCCGCGGTCAGCCCGGGGAGGTCGAGAGCGGCCGTTCCGGTCGCCGGGCGCATCGCCAGCGCCACCTGGAACAGCGGGTGGTGGGAGAGGGAGCGGCGCGGGTTGACGGCCTCGACGACCTGCTCGAAGGGGACGTCCTGATGGGCGAAGGCGGCCAGGTCGGTGTCCCGGACCCGCTCCAGGAGTTCGGCGAAGGTCGGATCGCCGGAGACATCGGTGCGCAGGACCAGGGTGTTGACGAAGAAGCCGACCAGCTCGTCCAGGGCCTCGTCGGTGCGGCCCGCGACGACCGTCCCGATCGGCACGTCGGTGCCCGCCCCGAGCCGGGACAGCACCACCGCCAGAGCCGACTGGAGCACCATGAAGACGGTGCACCCGTGCGCCCGGGCCAGCGCCGCCAGCTGCGCGGTCAGCGCCGCGTCCAGATCGAAGCCGAAGGCGGCGCCCGCCGGGTCGGCGACCGCGGGCCGGGGACGGTCGGTGGGCAGCGCGGGCTCCTCGGGCAGCCCGGCCAGCACGGTGCGCCAGTGGGCCAGCTGCTCCTCGGCTACGTCGTCCAGCAGGGCGCGCTGCCACAGGGTGTAGTCCGCGTACTGCACGGCCAGCGGGGCTCGCCGGCCCGAACCCGCGCCGGTACGGGCCGCGTAGGCGTGCGCCAGGTCGTCCAGCAGCGGCCCCCAGGACTCGCCGTCGGTGGCGATGTGGTGCAGGGCCAGCACCAGGGTGTGCTCCCGCGGCCCGCAGGCCAGCAGCGCGGCCCGCAGCGGGGCCTGCGCCGCCAGGTCGAAGGGGCGGCCCGCGACCTCGGCGACCAGAGCGGCCGTCCCGGCGCCGCCGCTCGCATCGAGGACCTCCAGGGCCGGTGGGGCCGGGGGCAGGACGACCTGGCGGGGCTCGCCGTCGACGTCCGGGTGGATGGTGCGCAGGATCTCGTGCCGCTCGGCCAGGTCGGCCAGCGCCCCGCGCAGCGCCGCCACGTCCAGCCGACCGTCGAGCCGGAGGGCGACCGCGCTGTGGTAGGCCGGGTTCGACCCTTCGAGCCGGTCCAGGAACCACACCCGGCGCTGCGCCGGGGAGAGCGGCAGCCGCTCCGGGCGCGCCTGCGGCCGCAACGCGGGACGGGCCCGGTCCGCGCCGTCGACCAGCGCGGCGAGTGCGGCCGGCGTGCGGGCGGTGAACACCTCACGGATGCCCAATTCTGCGCCGAACGCCCCGCGCACCTGCGCCACCAGCCGCATCGCCAGCAGGGAATGGCCGCCCAGCTCGAAGAAGTCGTCGTCGGCGCCCACCTCGGGCAGGCCCAGCACCGACGCGAACAGACCCGTCAGGATGCGCTCCCGCTCGGTGCGGCCGCCGCGGCCGCCGCGGCCGCCGGTGCGCAGGGCGGGGGCCGGCAGGGCCCGCCGGTCGAGCTTGCCGTTCGGCGTCACCGGCAGCTCGTCCAGCACGACCACGGCCGGGACCATGTGCTCGGGCAGCGCGGCGGCGAGCTCGCCGCGCACCCCGGCGGGGGTCGGCGCGGTGCCCGGGCGGGGCACCACGTACGCCACGAGCCGGGGATCGCCCGGGCGATCCTCGCGGACGACGACCGCCGCGTGCGAGACGCCGGTGCAGCCCGCGGCGGCGTTGCGGACCTCGCCCGGTTCGATGCGGAAGCCGCGGATCTTGACCTGGTCGTCGGTGCGGCCCAGGTACTCCAGGACGCCGTCGGCCCGCCAGCGCACCAGGTCGCCCGTGCGGTACATGCGGTCCCCCGGCTCGAAGGGGCAGGCCACGAACCGGTCGGCGGTGAGCCCGGGCCGGCCCAGGTAGCCGCGGGCCAGCTGCACACCGGCCAGGTACAGCTCGCCGGCGGTGCCGGGCGCCACCGGGGCGAGCCGGCCGTCCAAGACGTAGGTACGGGTGTTGGCGGCGGGCCGTCCGATCGGGACGGTGGCGTCCCCGGCCCGGCAGGGCCAGAGCGTGACGTCGACCGCGGCCTCGGTCGGGCCGTACAGGTTGTGCAGTTCCGCGCCGGGCAGGACCCGGAAGAAGGCGTCCTGGGTGTGCGGGGGCAGTGCCTCGCCACTGGCGATCACCCGGCGCAGCGAGCGGGCACCCGCCGCGGCGGGCTCCCGCAGGAACACGTCGAGCATGGACGGCACGAAGTGCGCGGTGGTGACGGACTCCCGGGCGATCAGGTCGGCCAGGTAGGCGGGGTCCTGGTGGCCGCCGGGCTTCGCGACCACGAGCGTCGCCCCGGTCAGCAGCGGCCAGAAGAACTCCCACACCGAGACGTCGAAACCGCTCGGCGTCTTCTGCAGCACCCGGTCCCCGGCCCCCAGCCCGTACTCCCGCTGCATCCACGCCAGCCGGTTGACGATGGCCCGGTGCGGGACCAGCGCGCCCTTGGGGCGGCCGGTGGAACCGGAGGTGAAGATCGCGTACGCCGGGTGGTCGGGCAGGACCACCGGCCGCGGTGCGCGGTCCGCCGCGGGGAGTGGGGCGTCCAGCCGCAGCGTGGGCGTTCCCGGCGCCTCCCATCCGGTGCTCAGCACCAGCGCCGGGGCGGCGTCAGCCATGATCTGGAGGTTGCGCTCCTCGGGCTGGCCCGGGTCGACGGGCAGGTAGGCGGCGCCCGCCTTCAGCACCCCGCACAGGGCGACCATCAGGTCGAGGGAGCGCGGCACGGCGACCGCGACCAGGCTCTCCGGTCCGATCCCAAGGGACGCGAGCACGTCCGCGAGGCGGCCCGCCCGCTCGTCCAACGCCCGGTAGGTCAGGGACTCGCCCTCGAAGACGACGGCGGTGGCGTCCGGGGTCCGGGCGGCCTGCTCCGCGAGCAGCGCGGTCAGCGTCGACTCCGGGAGGGCGGCCGCGGTGTCGTTCCACTCGGCCAGGACCCGGTGGCGCTCGGCCGCTGTCAGCGCGTCCAGGACCGCCACCGGCGCGTCCGGGTCGGCCGTCCACCGCTCCAGCAGCCGCACCAGCCGCTCGCCCAGCTCCCGCACCCGCTCGGTGCCGACGAGCCCGGGGTGGTGGCTCAGCCGCAGCCCGAGCGCCGCGCCCGGCTCGACCACCAGGGTGAGCGGGAAGTGCGTGGTGTCCCGGAACCGGATCCGTGCCTCCAGGCCGAAGCCGGGCAGGTCCAGTGCGTAGTCGCTCATCGGGAAGTTCTCGAAGACCAGATTCGTGTCGAAGAGCGCGGACGGGGAACCGGCCAGCTTCTGGATCTCCGTCAGCCCCAGGTGGTCGTGGCTCGCCAGCTCGGCCCGCTCGCGCTGGAGCTCCGCGCAGACCCGGCGCAGCGGGGCGGCCGCGTCGATCCGGGCCCGCACGGGCACGGTGTTGATCAGCATGCCGATCATCCGCTCCGCACCCGGCAGTTCGGCGGGGCGGCCGCTGACCGTGAGACCGAAGACCACGTCGTCCTGCCCGGTGGCGCGGGCCATGAGCGTCGCCCAGGCCCCCTGGACCACGCTGGTCAGCAGCAGCCCGCACGCCCGGGCCCGCGCGGTCAGTGCCGCCGTCCGCTCCTCGTCCAACCGCACCACCACGTCCTCGGGGGTGGCGCCGGGGGAGACCCGGCCGGCGCCCTCCGCGATCCGGCCGGGTGCGTCGAGACCGGCCAGGGCGGTGCGCCAGGCCTCCTCGGCGGCGGGCCGGTCGCAGCCCGCGAGGTGCGCCAGGTAGTCCCGGTAGGGCCGCACCGGCTCAAGCCGGCCACCCGTGTACAGGGTGAACAGCTCGCGGAAGAGCAGCCCGAACGACCAGCCGTCCAGCAGGATGTGGTGGGCGGTCACCAGGAGCCGGTGTCGGTCGTCCGCCAGCCGCAGCAGCGTGAACCGCAGCAGCGGCGGCCGGCGGCTGTCGACGCCCTGTGCCCAGTCCTCCTCCGTCAGTTCCGCGGTCCGCACCTCGGCCGCACCGGCGGGCAGATCGCCGAGGTCGTGCTCCCGCCAGGCCGGCTCCATGTCCCGGCGCACCACCTGGACGGGATCGCCGTTCTTGCGGTGGGTGAGGACCACCCGCAGGTTGGCGTGGCGGCGCAGCAGCTCCCCGGCGGCCCGGCGCAGCCGTCCCGCGTCGAGCGTCCCGTCCAGGTCGACGGTGAACTGGGCGATGTAGAGGTGCTTGGAGTCCTCGTCGTACCCGGAGTGGAAGAGCATGCCCTCCTGCAGCGGGGAGAGGGGCAGGACGTCCTCGATGGCCGGCCGGCTGGTGTTCATGGCTGATGTCGCTTTCTGGGAGACCGTCGAAGAGCGGCGGAGGTGCGGAGGTGCGCAGGTGCGCAGGTGCGGACCGGTCGGGGTCAGAGGAGGCCGAGCGAGGCCGCGAGGTCGTCCAGTTCGTCCTGGCCGATCGCGCCGAGCGTCAGGCCGGCGGCGGGCGGGACCGTGGACGCGGCCGCGGGACCGGTGCGGTCGGCGTGGACGACGAGGGCGCCGAGCATCCGGAACCAGCCGTCGGCCAGCGCCCGGACCTCCGCCTCGTCGTGGACGCCCTCGGCCCAGGCCCAGTCGGCGTGCAGGACGGGCCCGTCCGCCGACTCCAGGACGAAGGCGTTCACCTCGACGGCGTGCGCCATCGGCATGCCGGGGCCCGGGGCGTCGAGCCGGGCCCCGTGGGCGGGCAGCAGCTGCCAGTCGGCGTCGGCCGGACCGCCCAGCCGGCCGAGGTAGTTGAAACCGATGCCCGCGGGCTCCGCCGCGGCGAGCTCCTTGCCGACGACCGGGTCGAGGTGGCGCAGCAGGCCGTACCCGATGCCCTTGCGCGGGATCGCCCGCAGCTGCTCCCGGACCCGCCGCAGCGCCTCTCCGGCGGTGGGTCCGCCGTTCTCGGCGTCCGCCGCACCCAGGCCGTCCAGGGCGAAACGGGTGGGAAAGAGGGTGGTGAACCAGCCGACCGTGCGGGAGAGGTCCGCTTCGGCGCCGATGTCCTCCCGGCCGTGGCCCTCCAGCTCCACCAGGGCCTCCGGGCCGCAGGGCCGCCACCGGGCCAGGGCCAGGGAGAGCCCGGCCAGCAGCACCTCGTTGGCGTCTGCGCCCAGCCGGTCGGCCACCGACGTCAGCAGCGGCCCGGCCGTCGCCGCGGGCAGGCTCAGGGCGAGGTGCCCGGCGCGGTCCTCGTGGTCGCGGGCCGGGTCCAGCGGGCGGCGGCCCGCGATGCCCGCACCCGGCCGCACCACACCGCGCCAGTACGCGGCTTCGGCAGCGGTCCGCTCCCCGGCCGCCTCCGCGGTGAGCAGCTCGGACCAGCGGCGGAACGAGGTGGCCACCGGTTCGAGGGCGCCGGCGGCGGCCCGCCCGGCGGCGACAGCCTCCCAGGCCCGGGCGAGGTCGCCGGTCAGCACCCGCCAGGAGATCCCGTCCACGACCACGTGGTTGACGATCAGGGCCAGCGCCCCGGGCAGCCCGGCCCCGGCGTCGAACCAGACCGCCTGCACGATCACCCCGCCGCCGGCCGAGAGCCGGTCACGGGCCGCGTGCACCTCCCGACCGACCTCCTCGGCGGTGGCCTGGCGGCCCTCCGTCGGTACCCGGCGCAGGCACGGGGCGGCGGGCACCGACCCGGCCGGGCGGGTCCGCCAGCCGGAGCCGTCCCGGATCACGCGCAGCATGTCGTGCCGGTCCAGGATTGCCTGGAGCACCTCGGCCGCGCCCTGTCCGGTCAGCCCGGCCGGGGTCCGCACCACCAGGTACTGGTAGTAGCGGTCGGCCGGCCCGCCCCGCTCGTCGAGCCAGTGCATGACCGGCGTCGGCCGGACCGGCCCGACGCCGTCGTCGCCCGACCGGGCGGACCGGGCCAGCGGCCGGGCGGCGTCGGCCAGGGCCGCCACGTCCGGCAGGGTCAGCACGTCCCGGACGGTGATGCGCAGCCCGGCCCGGCGGGCCGCGCCGACCACCTGCACGGCGATGATGCTGTCACCACCGAGCCGGACGAAGCCGTCCTGCGGGCCGACCTCCCGGATTCCGAACAGGTCCGCCAGGACACCGCACAGGATCTGCTCCGCCTCGGTCACGTCGATTCCCCTCATGGTCTTCCTCGTTCTCGCTCTCCACAGGCCCTCGGGGCCTGCGCGGGTTGTCAGACGGCGGTGCGGGCCGGGGCGAACAGCGCCCGCAGGGCGGCCCGGTCGACCTTTCCGTTGGCGGTCACCGGCAGCTCCGCCACCGGCCGGAAGTGCCGGGGCACCATGTACGCCGGCAGCTGCGCCGCGCACGCCGCGGCCAGTTCCTCGGGCCCGGGGCCGTCTGCCCCCGTCCGGGTCCACACGGCCGCGAGTCGGCGCGAGCCCGCGACCTCCACCGCCACCACCACGGCCCGGCGGACCCCCGGGACCGCGCCCAGGACCGCCTCGACCTCGCCGGGCTCGACCCGGTACCCGCTCACCTTGAGCTGGTCGTCGACCCGGGCCACGAAGTGGAAGTCCGCCCCGTCGAACCGGACGAGGTCCCCCGTGGCGTACGTACGGCGCGGGATCCCGTCGCGGTGCGGCAGGGTCCGGAAGCGGGTCGCCGTCAGCTCCGGGTCGCCCAGGTAGCCGAGGCCGACACTGCCCCCGCCGACGACCAGCTCCGCCTCCTCGCCCGCCGCGAACGGCCGCAGCCCGCCGTCCGCCTCGCGCAGCAGCTCCGCGCCGGCGACGGCGCAGCCGATCGGCGGGTGCTCGGGCCAGGAAGCGGCCTCCCGGGGGTCCAGCCGGTACTGCGTGACCACGTGGGTCTCGCTGGGCCCGTACTCGTTGACCAGCGCGACCCCGGCGGCCGCGCAGAACTCCCGCACCTCGGAGTTGACGACCAGGCGCTCGCCCGCGACCGCGATCTCCCGCAGGTCGGGCATCGCGCCCGGTTCGAACACGGCGGCCGTGGCCAGCGCGTGCAGCCCCACCACCGGCAGGAACAGCCGGGCGACCCGGTGTGCGCGGATCACGTCCATCAGCGCGAAGGGGTCCTGGCGTTCCTCGTCGGAGACCACGACCAGCGCGGCCCCGGCCAGCCAGGTGGCGACGATCTCCTCATAGCCCACGTCGAAGCCGATGGAAGCCGCCTGGAGGGTGTGCGGCGGGCGGTCGTGGGCCCAGTTCCGTACGTGCCAGTCGCCGAGCGCGGCCAGCACCGAGGACGCCACGGCCACCGACTTGGGCTCACCGGTCGATCCGGAGGTGGGAATGACGTACCCGAGGATTCCCTCGCGCAGCTCCTCCAGCGGGGCGCCGCGCAGCTCGCCGAAGGCGACCTCGGCGGGGCCGAGCCCGGTCGGCGCGGTGTGGTCGGGACGGACCAGCAGGGCGCAGTGTCGGGCGATCCGGGCGGCCCGCGGCGCGGGCATGCCCGGGTCCACGCAGACCACGCCCACCCCCGCCCGCCAGGCGCCGAGCACGGCGGCGCACCGCTCCCAGGACCGTGCGCCGTGGACGGCGACCACGTCGTCGGGTCCCAGGCCCCGGGCGGCGAGCCCGCCCGCGATGTCGGCGGAGCGGCTGTCGAGTTCGCCGTAGGTGTGGGCGACGCCGCCGTCGACGACGGCGACCGCCGCGGGGTCGCGCCGGACGGCGCGGATCAGGGTCCGGACGAGCGAATGCCGTGGTCCGTGCGCCTCGTCGGCGTGCATGGACGTCCCTTCTGGGGTGGGTGCGGGGAGGGCAGGGAGGGGTGCGGGCGGGGCGAGGGGCTCAGTCACGCGATGCCGCGCCCTGCTCGTCGACCAGCGCCGCCAGCCGGTCGAGCCCGTCCTCGATCACGGCGGGATCCAAGGAGCTGCACGAAAGCCGCAGTTGGCGCCGGGCCCGCTCGTGGTCGCTGAAGTGGCGCATCGGCGTGAAGAGCACCCCGTGCCGGACGGCGGCCTCCTCGACCAGGGCGTCCGTCACCTCGAACGGCACGTCGAGAACGACGAAGAAGCCGCCCGCGGGGGCGATCCACCACACCCCGGGCACCCCGGCGAACCGCTGGTGCAGCCCGTCCAGCAGGGCGCGCAGGTTGCGCCGGTAGACCTCGATCTGGCGGCGGTTGGCCTCCAACAGGCTGCCGTCGTGCTCCAGCAGCATGCCGCCGACCAGCGCCTGCGTCACCGGCGGGGTGTTGACGGTCAGCATGCTCTTGGCCCGGGCCAGCTCGTCGGCCAGCAGCGCCGGGCCGCCCGCCCCGGTCACCCGCTGGTCCGCGACGGCGAAGCCCACCCGGGCGCCGGGGAAGCAGGTCTTGGCCAGCGAGCCCAGGTAGACGACCCGCTGCCCGGTGTCGAGGGCCTTCAACGTCGGAGGCCGGGAGCCGACCGTCATCCGGAAGTACCCGTACGGGTTGTCCTCCAGCAGCAGTATGTCCTCCTGCTCGGCGACCTCCAGCAGCGCGCGGCGCGACTGTGTCCCCAGGGAGTGGCCGCTCGGGTTGGAGAAGTCCGGTACCAGGTACAGCGCCCGGGGCCGCTCCCCGGCCGCGCGGACCTCGCGGATCCGCTCGCGTACCTGCTCCGGACGCACCCCGCGGGGGCCCTCGGGCACCGACCGCACCGGGAGGTCCAGTAGCCGGGCCGCGCCGGTCAGCCCGACGTACGTCGGGTCCAGGGCCAGCACCACGTCCCGCGGGCCGGCCTTCAGGGCACGCAGCACGAGCCACAGCGCCTCCTGCGCGCCCACCGTGACCAGGACGGCCTCCGGGGCGCAGACGATGCCCTCGTCCCGTTCGAGGTGATGGGCGATCAGCTCGTGCACGACGCCCTTGGTGCGGCCGTACTGGAACAGCTCCCGCCGCACCCCGGCCGCGTCGTAGCCCTTGTCCGAGGTGAGGTGCTGGATGTACGTGTCGAGGTAACGGTGCAGGTCGGACGGGTCGAAGAAGTCCTCCGTCGGCCGCCCGGGGGCGAAGGAGACCGCCTCGGGGAACCGTCCCGCGATCTCGTTGAGGAAGGTCATGGACAGCAGTGCGGGGTCCGCGAGGGACGCGTGCAGATCGGCCCGGTCCAGGGCCACGGCAGCGGGGGTCACCGGCCCGCCCCCAGCGCCGTCAGCCAGGGGGCGTCGGCGGGGGTGCCGCAGCCCGACAGCTCCATGGCGGAGCGCAGTTCGGCAGCCACCAGCTCCAGCACCCGGGACACGCCCGCCGCGCCGTCCGCAGCCAGACCCCACAGGACGGGCCGGCCCAGCAGCACCCCGTCCGCGCCGAGCGCCAGGGCCTTGAGGACGTCGGTACCGCTGCGGATCCCGCTGTCCAGCAGCAGCCGGCAGGGCGGCGGGACCGCGTCCCGGACCGCGGACAGCATGTCCGCGCTGGCGACCGCGCCGTCGAGCTGGCGGCCGCCGTGGTTGGAGACGACGACGGCGTCCGCACCGGCGGCTGCCGCGGTCGCGGCGTCACCCGGATCGAGGATCCCCTTGACGATCAGGGGCAGTCCGGTCTGTTCCCGCAACCGGGCCAGGTCGTCCCAGCCCAGGGTGCGGGCGAAGGACTCGGCGGTGTGCTCCGCCACCGCGCACGTGCCGGCCCGGCGTTCGCCGGCCCGGCGGGTGGTGGCCGGGTCGAGGTGTGCGGCCGCCACGCCCGCCGGCAGGGCGAAGCCGTTGCGCAGGTCGCGCAGGCGCCGGCCCATCGAGGGGACGTCGACCGTGACCATCACCGCGGCACAGCCCGCGTGCTCGGCGCGCCGCACCAGTTCGGCGGTGAGCCCGGGGTCCCGCTGGCAGTACAGCTGGAACCAGGTGGTCCCGCCCAGCGCGGTGACCTCCTCCACCGGCACGCTGCTCAGCGTGCTCAGGGTGAACGGCACCCCGGCGGCCGCCGCCGCGCGGGCCGTGGCCAGCTCGCCCTCGGGGTGGAGCAGCCGCTGGTAGGCCATCGGCGCGACCGCCACGGGCAGGGCCGCCCGGCCGCCGGGGAGTTCGGCCGAGGTGTCGAGGGCCCCGGAACCCGACAGGACGCGGGGGACGAGGCGGATCCGGTCCAGGGCGGCCCGGTTGGCGGCCATGGTCAGCTCCTCGCCGCTGCCGCCCGCGATGAAGTCCCAGACCTCCGGCGGCAGGGCCCGGCGGGCGGGACCGGCGAAGTCCGCCAGCCGGACCGGGACCGGAGCGGTGTCGTGTCCGGCGCTCACCGCAGGACCTCTGTGGCGCCCAGCCGCTCGGCCTCGACGGCCTCGTACAGGGCCTTGATGTTGCCGTTGCCGAAGGTGCGGGCGCCGAACCGCTCGATCACCTCGTGGAAGAGGGTGCGGCGCGGATGGGTGGAGCGGGTGAAGATCTGGAAGAGCTGCCCGTCGTGGTCCTCGTCGACCAGGACGCTGGTGCGCTGGAGCTCCTGCGTGGAGTGCCGGGTCAGGTCGAGCCGGTCCGCGAGCATCGTGTAGTACGTGTCGGGGACGCTCAGGAACGTCACGCCGCGCTCGCGCAGCGCCCCGACCGCCCGGACCACGTCCCGGGAGGCGAAGGCGATGTGCTGGACCCCCGCGCCGCCGTGCTCGGCCAGGAACCGGTCGATCTGGCCCGGCTCCCGGGAGGTGTCGGGCTCGATCAGGGTCAGCGTGACCTCGCCGGAGGCGCTCTGCACCACCTTGGAGTCCATGGCCTGCGCGCCGACCCGGATGAGCTCCTGGAAGATCATGCGGAAGCCGAGGACGCGGGTGTAGAACTCCACGGTCCTGGTGAGTTCCCCGGCGGGCAGGCAGACCGCGAAGTGGTCCAACTCCTCCAGGAGTTCGCCCGCCGGGTCCGCTTCGGCGGCGTCCGGCAGCGGGGTGAAGCCCGGGGGCAGCCCGGCCGGGTCCGGCTCGACGAGGGTGTGCACGACGTCGCCGAAGCCGGCCAGCACGGCCCGGGTGCGGCCGTCGGAGTGCCGGCGCGGCACGGCCAGCGGGACCGCGCCGCGGGAGACCGCCTCGTCGAAGACGGCGGTCACGTCGGGCACGCTCAGCGCGATGTCGGCGACGCCGTCGCCGTGGGCCAGGACGTAGGCGGCGCCCGGGTGGTGCGGCGAGCGGGCCTGGGTCAGGACGAGGGAGATCCGGCCCTGGCGCAGGAGCAGGGACTCCGCGTCGGCGGACTCGGCGCGGGCGACCGCGCGGAAGCCGAAGCGGCCGGTCATCTCGGCGGCCGCCGACGCGAGGTCGGCGACGTAGGACTCGACGTGGCTGATGCCGAAGGCGGGGGAGAAGGTCATGGAGCTGCCGTTCTTCATGGGGCCGCCGTCCCTCGCGGGGCGGCGGACGTGGGGAGGACGGGGGTGGGGGCCGCAGCGGCCCCGGTCGTCAGGGAATCGATCCGAGCGGGCAGGTCCCGCCACACCTCCGGGGTGTAGAAGTGGCCGCCGGGCAGGACGTCGTGGCGGAACGGTCCGTCGGTCAGCGCCGCCCAACGTGGCGCCACGTCCTCGCCGATGACCGGGTCCGCGTCCCCGGAGAACACCTGGAGCGGGACAGCGGTCCGGGCGCCGGGGGTGTGGGTGAAGGTGTCCCGGGCGGCCAGGTCGGCCCGCATCAGCTCCACGGCCATCTCGGTCAGCTCGGGCTCGTCGAGGACGTGCCCGGGCAGCAGGCCGTGGGCGCGCATCCAGCCGAGCAACTCGTCGTCGTGCTGACCCCGGTCCAGGAACCGGTCCCGGTCGGTGACGCCGCGGTCCGGGGCGTTGCAGGCGGAGACGACCAGGGCGCGCGGCGCGGGCGCACCCGCGGCCGCGAGCCGTACGGTGACGTCGAAGGCCATCCAGCCGCCCATGCTGTGCCCGAACAGGATGTACGGGCCCTGCCCGGCCACCGCCGCGACCCCGGCGGCGGCGTCCGTCGCGAGCTCGTCCCAGGTCCGGGCGAACTCCTCGGCGAACCGCCCCTCCCGCCCCGGATAGCAGACGGCCACCAGGCCGGCGCCGTCCGGCAGGGCCGGGATCCAGTCGTGGAAGGTGGCGGTGCCGCCGCCACAGAAGCCGAGGCAGACCAGGGTGGGCGCGCCCTCCGCGGCCTCCTTCAGACGCACCGCGGTGGTGTCGAGGACGCTCACGCGAGCTCCCCGGCGGCGAGGGCGTGCACCGACCGCGCGTGCCGGGCCAGCTCTGCGAGGACGGGGAAGCGGTAGACGTCCGTGGTCCGCAGCGCGATCCCGGCGTTCTTCTTCAGCCGGGACACCACGCGCAGCGCCAGCAGCGAATGGCCGCCGAGCGCGAAGAAGTTCGCGTCCGCGTCGACGCCGTCCCGGCCGAGGACCTCGGCCCACACGCCCGCGATCAGCTCCTCCAGCGGGCCCTCGGGGGCGCGCCCGGAGGATTCCGACGCGGCCGCGGCGGCCGTCGGCAGCGGCGGCAGCGCCTCGGTGTCCACCTTGCCGTTCGGCGTCAGCGGGAGCGCGTCGAGCATGACGAGGACGGACGGGACGAAGTACGCGGGCAGGGCGGCCTCGCAGTGCCGGCGCAGCTCGGCGTCGGTCGCCCGGGCCCCGGGCGCCGGGACCCAGTACGCCGCGAGCAGGGTGTCGCCGTCCGGCCCGGTCCGGGCCACGGCGACGGCCGCCGCCACCGCCGCGTGGTCGCGCAGCCGGTCCTCCAGCTCGCCCGGCTCCACCCGGAAGCCGCGGACCTTGAGCTGCCGGTCGGTGCGGCGCAGGAACTCCAGGCCGGCGTCGGCCCGTCGGCGCACCAGGTCGCCCGTGCGGTACATCCGGCTGCCGTCGGCGGCGAAGGGGTCCGCGACGAACCGCGACGCGGTCAGGCCGGGCCGGCCGACGTAGCCGACGGCCACGCTGGGACCCGACAGGTAGAGCTCGCCGGTGGCGGCCGGCCGCAGCCGCTCGTCGAGGACGTGGGCGCGGACCCCGGGCAGCGGCTCGCCCAGGCGCGGGTCGTCGCCGGTGATCCGGGTCGCGGTGGCGTCGACGGTGCACTCGGTGGGGCCGTACAGGTTCCAGCCCTCCACGGTCGGGTCCTCGGCCAGCGCCCGCCACATCGGCGTCGGCACCGGCTCGCCGCCCAGCAGCAGCCGCAGCGGACGCCCGGGCCGCAGCCGCGGGCCGGTCAGCTGCCAGTGCGAGGGCGTGCAGTCGAGGTCGGTCACGCCGTGCGCGTCCAGCAGCGCGTCCAGCCGGGCAGGCTCCGTGCGGTCCTCGTCGTCCAGGACGACCAGGGTGTCCCCGCGGCACACACGGACCCACTGCTGCACGGACGCGTCGAAGGACAGGCTGGCGTTCCAGGCGACCACGCGGTGGCCGGACGGGTAGACGCCCCGCTCCTCCAGCCCCGCCACGAGGGCGGCGACGCTGCCGTGCGTGACCTCCACGCCCTTGGGCAGGCCGCTGGAGCCCGAGGTGTGGATGACGTAGGCGGCGGTGGCCGGGTGCCCGGCCCGGCCGGACGGCAGCGCGTCGGCCGGCACGACCGTGCCCGTGTCCGCCGGGTTCGCCGGGTCCGCCGCGGCCGTCTCCGGGTCCAGGACCGGCAGGCCCCCGGCCCACACGGCCCCGGCCCTCGCAACCACCGCACGCAGCCCGGCGTCGGCCGCAATGTGCGCGAGCCGCTCCCCGGGGTACGCCGGGTCCAGCGGGACGTAGGCCGCGCCGGCCCGCCACACCGCCAGCGGGACCGCGGCCCAACCCGTGCCGCGGGGCAGGCTCACGCCCACCCGGTCGCCCGGGCGGACACCGAACGCGCGCAGCGCCGCCGCCAGGCGGGCCGTGCGTCCGGCCAGCTCCTCGAAGGTCAGGGAACCGTCCGCGGCGTGCACCGCGGCCCGGTCGGGGAAGCACCGGACGGTCTCCATGAACCGCTCCACCAGGTTCAGAGGCTCAGCCACGGGACACCTCCGCCACGGTTCCGGCGCACGGGGCGACGGTCGGGGCGCAGTCCGCCACCGCAACCGGGTCGCCCATGGCGACGACGATCCGCCGGTCGCCGCGGAAGGGGTCGCGGCCGTGCGCGGTCAGGACGTTGTCGACGATCAGCAGGTCCCCCGGCTGCCAGGCACGGCGTACGGTGGCCCCCTCGTAGGCGGCGTTGACGGCCGCCAGTTCCGCCTCGGTCAGCGGGACGCCGTCGCCCAGACCCGTGTCGAAGGGCAGCCCGTCTTGGCCGAGCTCGTCCAGCAGGACCTCACGCAGCTCCTCGTCCAGCGAGAAGCGGTTCCAGAACGCCATGTGGTTGAACCACACCTCGTCGCCGGTCCGCGGGTGGCGGACGATGCCCGGGCGCACCTGGCTGGTGCGCAGCGTGCCCGCGTCGTCGAAGGCGCAGGCGATGGCGTTCTCGGCGCAGTACGCCTCGACCTCCTCGCGGGCGCCGGCCCCGAAGGCGGATTGCCAGGCGACCGAGAGGTGCTCCGAGTAGGTGCGGGTCAGGACCCAGCCGGCGGAGCGCATCCGCTCGACCAGCGCGGCGGGGACCGAGCGCAACACCGCGCGGCAGTCGGTGACGGGGGTCGCGCCGCCCTCCTCGGGGGCGGTCAGGCAGCCGAAGAGCAGCAGGCCGGGGAAGGTCAGCGTGTAGCTGTTCTCATTGTGCGGACGGATCGCCTGCGCGGCGGGCAGGTCGGTGGAGGAGAAGACGCCCGAGCCGAAGTCGCTGCGGGGCGTGGCCTTCTCGCGGTACGGGGTGGCCCGGCGGACCAGTTCGTCGCGGACGACGGCGAAGTCGTCCACGCTGCGGACCGGCAGCCCGCTCACGTACACGGCGCCGAACCGGTCCAGTCCGGCGCGCAGTTCGGTACGGTGCTCGGCGAGCCAGTCCCGAGCTGCGGCCGCGTCGGTCAGCCCGGGGGCGCGGACGGTGGCCGGGGCGCCGGGCTCGATGAGCCAGTCGAGGACGCCGGCGAAGGGGACGGCCCCGGCGGCTGCGGTGGGGTGCGGGCTCATGCGGCACCGCCCGCGGTCGGCGCCGGCGCGGCGTGACGGAGCTCCAGGGTGCAGCACTTGACGCTGCCGCCGCCCTTGAACAGCTCGGACAGGTCGACGCCGATCGGCGTGAAGCCGCGCTCGGCCAGCCGGTCGGCGAGCCCGCGGGCGGCCTCGGCGAGCAGCACGTTGCGCCCGTCGGAGAGCGCGTTCAGACCGAAGGCCTCGGCGTCCTCCTCCGTGGCCAGCAGCGCGTCCGGGTACAGCGCGCGCAGCACCGCCCGCGACTCGGCGGAGAAGGCACCGGGGAAGTACATGATCTCGTCGTCGTCGAGCACGGCGAGGGCGGTGTCCAGGTGGTAGAAGCGCGGGTCGACCAGGGTCAGGCCCACCACCGGGGCGCCGAGCACGCGCTCGGCCTCGGCGTGCGAACCCGGGTCGGTGCGGAAGCCGGTGCCCGCCAGGATCCGGGACCCGGCGACCAGGTAGTCGCCTTCGCCCTCGTTGACGTGCTCCGGGGCGACCACCTCGGCGTAGCCGTTGGCCTCGAACCAGGCCTGGTACGCGGGGGCTTCGGCGGCGCGCTCGGGGTGGCGGAAGCGGGCCATCAGGACGCGGTCGCCGAGCACGGTGGCACCGTTGGCCGAGTAGACCATGTCGGGCAGCCCCGGGAGCGGGTCGATCAGCTCGACCGTGTGCCCGAGCTCCTGGTAGAGGGCGTACAGCCGCTCCCACTGCAGGACGGCCAGGTCGGTGTCGGTCGGCTTGGCCGGGTCCATCCAGGGGTTGATGCGGTAGTCGACGGTGAAGTGGGACGGGCGGCACATCAGGTAGTGCCGGGGACGTGCGGTGCGCTGGACGGTCACGGGCTCAGACCTCCCCGAGCGCAGCGACCAGCGAGGCCGGGCGCAGATCGGTCCAGGTCACCTCGATGTGGTCCAGGCAGTCCTGGCGACCGGCCGGGCCGTGGGTGGCCGTCCAGCCGGCGGGCACCTTGATCGAGGCGGGCCACAGGGAGTGCTGGTTCTCCTGGTTGACGAGGACGAAGTAGCTGGCTTCGTCGTCCTCGAAGGGGTTGGTCACGGGTGCTCCTGTCAGGTGGTGGTGGGCGGTATCGCGCCGGGACGCGCGAGTCCGGTGGGTCCGGCGGCGAGGTGCCAGCCGTGGAAGGGGGAGGGGGGCGTCAGCGCGCGGCGGCAGATGGCCAGGGCGGCCTCCGCGGCGGTCGTCCCGGGCGTGGCCACGGTGAAGAGTCCGAGGTCCACGCCGTGCGGACCGCTCCGCACGCTGATGTGCTCCAGTCGCTCCGCCGGGCGGGCCGCGCCCCACAGCAGGCGGAGCAGGCGGCCGTCGTCCGCGGGACCGGGACCGGGCCCAGTCACGGGCGGTACGAGGGAGACGAGGGTCAGCTCCACGCGACCGGGTCAGTCCCAGATGAGGCCCCGGGCGACCGCGCCCGGGGCGGCCGGGAGCTGTTGCGGGGCCGCCTGGACGGTGCCGGCCCCGGCCCCGGCCGCGACCGCACCCGCCGGTCCGCCGACGGTGAGCACGAGCGCGGCGTGGACGACGGCCGCGGCGAGCGCCACGGCGGCGGTGCGGACCGGACGGACGGCGGTGTGGACGCGAGAGGTCATGGAGGTGCCCTTATGGGGAGTGGGGAAGAGGTGCCGAGCGGCACGTCTCCATCCTGACCAGGGTGTTGACCTGTGGGAACGGGTTCAGGGGTGGCGGAAACGGCCAGGACGCTTTGTGACTGCGGCCCCCGCGGGCAGCCGGATCGAACCGCGTGGACGCGCGTGGAGGGCCCGTCTATGTCGCGTAGATGTCCGGTGGGCAGGCTGGTCGCAGATCGACGGGGGCGACCGCAAGCGAAGAGGGGGAACGATGTCCGCGGGGCTCGGCCTGGAGGAACTCGACCAGACGGTGTACGAGGAGATGCTCGCCCGGCCCGAACTGGGCCTGGCCGAATTGGCCGCCCGGCTCGGGGTGGAGCCCGACCGGGTCCGCGACTGCCTCGACCGGCTGTTCGCGCTGCGCCTGGTCCAGGCGTCCTTCGAGACGCCCGGCCGCTTCACCGCCGTCGACCCGGTCTTCGGGATGCAGCGGCTCCTGGACCAGCAGCACGAGGAACTGATGACCCGGCACCGGCAGGCCGCCGGCCACCAGCAGGCCCTGGTCCGGCTCCTCGCGGGCACCGGCTCCGGTGGTCGCCCGGCCGAGGGCGTCGAGCGGCTGGCCGGACTCGACGCCGTGCAGCGGCGGTTGGAGCGCCTGGCACTGGAGGCCAGGACCGAGGTGCTGACCCTCATGCCGGGCGGCCCCCAGTCCCCGGCCGCACTGGAGGCCGCCGAACGCAACGACGCCCTGGTGCTCGCCCGCGGGGTCGTGATCCGCACCATCGGGCTCGACCTCGTCCGGGAGGACCCGGGCACGCTGCGTTACAGCCGGGCGCTGCTCGCCGGCGGTGGGGCCTTCCGTACGGTCGCCGCGTTGCCGACCCGGATGGTGCTGGTCGACCGGACCCACGCCCTGCTGCCCATGGACCCGGCGGACAGCCGTCGGGGTGCGCTGTTCCTCTCCGCGCCCGGCGTGATCGCGCCGCTGGTCGCGCTCTTCGAGCGGGAGTGGGGCGCGGCCGTGCCGCTGGGCGCGGATCCGTCGGAGGCGCGGTACGTACCCACTGAGCAGGAGCGATCACTGCTGGGCCTGCTGGCCGAGGGGCACACCGACGAATCCGCCGCCGGACAGCTGCACATCTCGGCCCGTACCGCGCGGCGGATCATGGCCTCGCTGATCGAACGGCTGGGCGCGCGCAGTCGTTTCGAGGCCGGGCTGCGCGCGGCCCGCCTCGGCTGGGTGTGACCCGGAACCGGTCACTCCGAACCGCCGTGCGGACCCGGCCGGGCCGCCGCCGCGCCTGCGCGACCCATTCCGATGGCATGGTCATGTGAACCGCTTAGGATGACGCTCCGTACATCGGCGGGCCAGTACGACTGGAGACCGACCGCCGGGTGGAGCTGTGCGCGTGCACAGGGGGAACTCGTGGAATTCTTCGTGCTCGGATCCGTGGGGATGTCCCACGGGGGACCGGCGCTCACTTGCGGACCGCCGCAGCAGCAGGCGGCCCTCGCCGTCCTGGCGCTCCGGGCGGGCCATGTCGTGCCGCTGCACGAACTGACCGCCGCGGTATGGGGCGAGTCCGCTCCGGACTCCGCGGTGATGATCCTGCGGACCTACGTCTGGCGGCTGCGCAAGCTCCTGGAGAAGACCGGCGCCCAGGTCCTGGAGTCCGCGAACGACGGCTACCGGCTCGCCGTACCGCCGGGCTCGGTCGACGCCGTACGGGCCGAGGAGCTGGCCGCGAAGGCCGCGCGCGCCCACGCGGCCGGGGAGCCGGAGCGCTGCGCCGAAGCCCTGACCGAGGCCGGGGCCCTGTGGCGGGGCGAGCCGCTGGCCGGGGTGCCGGGGCCGTTCGCCGAGAGCCAGCGCTCACGCCTGGCGGAGCTGCGGCTGCACCTGTTGGAGGAGCGCCTCGGGACGGACCTGCTCCTCGGGCGGCACGAGCGGGCCGTCCCCGAGCTCACCGCCCTCATCCGCGACGAACCGCTGCGGGAGCGTCCGTACGGGCTCCTGATGCGCGCGCTGTACGCCGCGGGGCGGCAGGGCGACGCCCTCGCCGTCTTCGGCCGGGCCCGCGAGGTGCTGGCCGACGAACTCGGCCTGGACCCGGGCCCCGAGCTCCGCTCCCTGCACGCCCGCGTCCTGGCGGGAGACCCGGCTCTGCTGCCTGCCGCCGCGACCCGGGCCGCCGGACCCGAGGCGCGGCGCGGGCCGGCGGCCGCCGTGCCCACCGGTGTGCCCGGGGCCTTCGCGCCTCCGCGAGTCCCCGAGCAGTCGGGTGCCGGCCAAGCCCGGGTCGACGCCGGGCCACCGAGCGGGGGCGCCGAAACGTCCTACGCCGAACCGGGGCGGGCCGGGTACCTCCGGCCCGCCCAACTGCCGGCCGACATAGCCGACTTCTGCGGCCGGACCGCTGAACTCGCGGTCCTCGCCGACGCCCTGGGCGACCCGGCCCGCACTGCCCTGGCCGTCGCCGCCGTGAGCGGGATGGGCGGCATCGGCAAGAGCGCCCTGGCCCTGCGGGTCGCGCACCACGTCAAGGACGCCTACCCCGACGGCCAGCTCTACGCCGACCTCCGCGGGACCGGCAGCGACCCCGCCGACCCCGGCACCGTCCTGGCCAGCCTGCTCGGAAGCCTCGGCGTGCCCCGCCGCGAGGTGCCGCCCTCGACGGAGGACCGCGCCCGGCTCTTCCGCACCGTCATGGACGGCCGCCGACTGCTCCTGCTGCTCGACGACGCCCGGGACATCTCCCAGGTCAAACCGCTGCTCCCGGGTGCCGCCGGCTGCGCCGTGGTCGTCACCAGCCGGGCCCGCCTGGGCGGGCTGCTGTCGGGACGCCACGTCCAGCTCGCGGAGTTCACGCCGGAGGAGGCGCTCGGGCTGCTGAGGCAGATCGTCGGCGCCGACCGGGTGGACCGGGAGGAGGAGGCCTCGGCCGCGCTGGTCGCGGCCTGCGCCCGGCTGCCGCTGGCGGTCCGCATCGTCGCCGCCCGCCTCGCCGCCCGGCCCGGATGGACCGTCGCGCACCTGCTGGCGCGGCTCGCCGAAGAGCGGCGGCGGCTGACCGAGCTGCGGGCCGACGACCTGGCCGTCGCGGCGGTCTTCGAGCTGGGCCACCGCCAGCTGACCGGGCCCCAGGCCGGCGTGTTCCGCCGGCTCGCCCCCGTTTCCAGACCCGGGATCGGGCTCGCCGCGGCGGCCGCGGCCCTGGACCTGGCCGAGCCGGATGCCGAAGAGCTGCTCGAAGCCCTGGTGGACGCCGCCCTGCTCGAATCACCGGAGCCGGGCCGCTACCGCCACCACGAGCTGGGCCGGGACTTCGCGCTCAACCTGCCCACCCCGGCCGGTGAGGCCGGCCCGCCGGTGCAGCACCGCCTCCTGCACCACCTGCTGGGCATGGCGGCCGAGGCCTTCCAGCGGATGATCCCCGGGGACCCGGTCCACCGCTCGATCGTCGCGGCGGCGGCCGAACCGGGGGCGGGGCGGCTCGCGGACCTGACCGAGGCCCGCGCCTGGGTCGTCGCGGAGTTCGACTGCGCGCTGCACACCGTCCAGCTGGTGGTGCGGCGGCCGGACGCCGCGGACCCGGAGGAGCTGACGATGGCCGCCGACCTGCTGGTCGCGCTCAGCTCGTTCGGGCAGGACATCCCGTACGCGCGGATCACGCAGACCGCCGCCGAACTGGCCCGGGCCGCGACCCTGCGCGGCAACGACCGCGCGGCCGGCCGCGCCCACTTCCTCACCGGGAACGCGGCGCTCCAGGCCACCGACCTGGGCCGGGCCCGGGCAGCCGCCGAGCTGGCCGTACGGGCCTGCCGCCGGGCGGGCGACCGGGCGATCCTGCAGCAGGCGTACAACGACCTCGGGGTGATCGCCCAGTTCGAGCACCGCTTCGGCGAGGCCTCCGCGTGCTTCGACGAGGCACTCGTCCTGGCGCGGGAGCAGGGCCACCGCTCGGGCGCCCTGACGATCACCCTCAACGCCGCCCTGGCCCGCGTCCGCGGTGGCCGGGCGGCCGAGGCGCTGCCCGCCTGCGAGGAGGCCCTGCAGGCGCTGCGGGAGATGGCCGACGACCACGGGGTCGCCCACGCGCTGTGCGTGCGCGGACAGGCCCTGCACGAGCTCGGCCGGCTGGACGAGGCGCTGGCCGCGTACGGGGAGTGCCGCGACCTGTGCGACGCGGCCCGGATCCCGGGTCAGCGGGCACAGGCCGACTACCGCAGCGCCCGGACGCTGAGCGACCTGGGCCGGACCGGGGAGGCGCTGGAGGCCTCCGCCCGGGCCGTGGCCCATCTGCGCACGGTGCCGGGCCGGGGCCGGGACCGCGGCTACGCCCTGCTGATCCACGCCCGGGTCTGCCTGGCAGCGGGCCGGCGCGAGGAGGGGCTGCGGTACGCGACCGAGGCGTGGGAGGTCTTCGAGCGGTCAGGCCTCCCGGAGGCCGCGGAGGCCCGCACCCTGCTGGAGCCGCGCGCGGCGGTCACGCCTTGCTGTTGAACTCGTTGTGATCCAGGCGCGGTCGGGGGATGGTGGCGTCGTCGGCCGAGACGCTCGTGCTGCGGTCCGCCGTGAGGGCGGGGGCTCCGGCGGTGGCACCGACGGCGAGCAGAGCCAGGAGCACGGCGGGGACGGCGAGGGCCAGACGGCGCGTGACGGTGCGGGTGTGCGGCACGGTGGATCCTGTCTGTTCGTCCAGGTGCCGTGTGCGGCCCCTGGCTGGCTTGCGGGTTGTTCTGCCGAGGAGGCTCGCAGCCGTCCATCTACGTTTCATATACGCCGCCGACGGCCGCCTGCCGTGGCGGCGGACCGTCCTCCGACGTGCAGTCGGACACCGCTGATCGACACGGCCCGTACCGGTGTCGCCCTGCTGGAGCGCCTCGGCGGTGAGGGGCGTGAGCCGGGCTCGGGGGCGGCGCCCCGAGCCTTTGGGCGAGCCGGCCGGGTGGCGGCCGTTCGTCACCGGGCGGACGGCGGGCGCACCCGCGCAGCTGTCCGCGCAAGGGCCTGCGGCCGTGCACCCCGCACCAGGCGGGCGGCGCGGCGCCGACGGTGTCCCGCGTGGCGTCGCCGGTGGTGAGCGGGCGGGCGAGGCCGGAGTCCGTCGGGTCGCAGCGGGCGCGCCGGCCCGGACACGGGTACCGCCCCCGCCCGGGCCGGCGCCGCAGCCGGCGTCCGCGTGCGCCCGCAGGGGCGCCGCGGGGCGCCCGCAGCGGCCTGACCGGCGCATTAGGGCTGCTGTACGAGCGCTCCACCGGGAGCGGGAAGCACCCCCGGGAAGTTCGCCAACTGGCGGTCCGCGGCGGGATGGCGGGGTCTAGCGTGGGTATTCGGTGATCAACACCGGGCCCCGGGAACGCTGGGGGCCGGGCCCCACGTACCGAGGACGCCGATGTCCGGACCCCGCGCCGCCCGCCACGCCCCGTCGAGACATGCCGCCCCCGGTCCCGGCCGGCAGATACGTCCCCAGCTGGTACGTGCCGCCCTCCTGCCCACCCTCGCCGCCGCGCTCAGCGGCGCCGCCGCGGTGATCTTCACCCTCCAGCTCGGTGGCGGGGCCGGCGAGCGTGACGCCCGGCTCTGGCCGGTGCTCACGGGCTGCGGCCTGCTCACGATCGGCGCCCTCGCCGCCGCCCTGCTCGGCGCGCAGCGCGCGGCCAAGGCCGTACGGGACCGGTGCGAAGCGCTGCGCCGCTCCAGTGTGCGCGGCCGCCAGGAACTGAGGGCGGCCGCCGACCGGCTGGAGCGGGGCGAGGCGGCGCCGCGACCGGTCCGGGGCGGGCCGAACGCACCGCTCACCGGGGGCGACCCGGCCGGGGTGGACGAGTTCTGGCTGCTCTCCCAGGAACTGCGCGGCGCCCGGGAACAGGCCCACACGGCCCTGGTACGGCTGGCCGGTCCCGTCACCCCGTCCGACAGCGACCGCAAGGTCGAGGTCTTCGTCAACCTCGCGCGCCGGCTCCAGTCCCTCGTGCACCGCGAGATCTCGCTGCTGGACGGCCTGGAGGACACGGTCGAGGACCCGGACCTGCTCAGGGAGCTCTTCCACGTCGACCACCTCGCCACCCGGATCCGCCGCCACGCCGAGAACCTCGCCGTGCTCGGAGGCGCCGCCTCCCGCCGCCAGTGGACCCGGCCGATCGACCTGAGCGAGGTGCTCCGCTCCTCGGTCGCCGAGGTCGAGCAGTACACGCGGGTCAAGGTCGTGCCGCCGGCGGGCGGCACCGTACGCGGACACGCCGTCGCCGACGTCGTGCACCTGCTGGCCGAACTCGTCGAGAACGCCACGGTGTTCTCCGCCCCCGACACCGATGTGGTGCTGCGCGCCGAGCGGGTCACCGCCGGGATCGCAGTCGAGGTGGAAGACCGGGGACTGGGCATGCCGGCCGAGGAACAGCAGCGGATGAACGCCCTGCTCGGGGATCCCGACCAGGTCAGCGTCCGGAGCCTGCTCGCGGACGGGCGGATCGGCCTGTACGTCGTCGCGGCGCTGGCCCGCCGGCACGGGATCGCCGTCGAGCTCAAGTCGAACATCTACGGCGGCGTCCTGGCGGTGCTGGTGCTGCCGCAGGAGCTGCTGGGCGCGGCCGAGCCCGCCGACGCGGCCGGGGGCTCGCGGGTGACGCCGCCGCTGGAGCCGGCGCGGATGCCGCTGCCCCGTCGCGCGGAGCAGGCCGTCCCGGCTCCCCGCTCCGAACCCCGCCCTTCGGAGCCCGCCGCCCCGACCGCGACTGCTGCCGCACCGCCGGCCTGGTCACAGCCCGGGCCCGTCACCGGACGGGAGCCCGGGGCGGCGGCGGGACCCGTGCCGCAGGCGCCGGCCGCAGCCGACCGGGAGCCCGCCCCCGCGGCGGACGTGCGGTCGGCTCCCGCCGGTGGGCCGCCGGGTGCTCCCGGCACCGGCTCGGCGACGACGCGGCCGGCCGAGGCGCGGACTCCGGCGGACCGTGTGGCGGCGCCCGGCACCGCGACAGCTGCGTGGGGCGTGTCCCAGCCCCCGTCCGCGTCCCGGCCGGGCACCGGGTCGGTGCCTGCGGTCGAGCGGCCGGGTGCGCCGGTGATGGATGCGGGGAACGCGTCCGACACCGGGCCCGGGGCGGGGCCCGGACCGGAGGCGCCGACGGCAGTCGGCCGCCCGGATGCCCGGCCCGCAGTCCCGGCCCAGCCCGGCGGCCCGGACGTACGGGGCGCCGGGGCCGCGGGCGAGCGGCCGGAGTTGCCGCGGCGCCGAGCCCAGCAGCACCTCGCGCCCCAGCTGCGCCTCGCCCCGGACCCGCGGTGCCCCGCGGACGCAGGGCAGCCCGTACCCGATCCCGGCCTCATGGCCGCCTTCCGGCGGGGCTTCGGCCTGGGGCAGTCGGAGAACCAGGCATGACCCCCACCCCCAGCACCCCCACCCCCACCCCCAGCACCCCCACCCCCAGCACCCCCGGCAAGGAGCGCACCACCATGGGCGGCGAAATGGCGACCGAGACCGGCAGCCGGCTCTCGGACCTCGAATGGCTGCTCAGCGGCCTGGTCCAACGCGTGCCGTACACCCGCAGCGCCGTACTCCTCACCGCCGATGGGCTCGTGACCTGTGTGCACGGCCTGGACCACGACAGCGCCGACCATCTCGCGGCCCTGGCCTGTGGCCTCTACTCACTCGGCCGCAGTGCCGGCGCACGCTTCAGCGACGGGGCAGGGGTGCGGCAGGTCGTCGTCGAGCTCGATACCGCGCTCCTCTTCGTCTCCGCAGCCGGGTCCGGTACCTGCCTGGCCGTCCTCGCCGACCGCGAAGCCGACGCCGGTGTCCTCGGCTACGAGATGGCGATGCTGGTCAAGAGCGTCCGTCCCTACCTCGCGGCCGAGCCCCGGCGGCCCGCCGCGAACGCGGAGCGATGAGGGCCCACGGCAGGGGGGTGCACAGGGCCTGTGGCGGATACGGGAAGGGGCGGGACACACCGTGGCTCGACGACTCGGCGGGGCGGGTGGTGCGCCCGTACACCGCCAGCGGCGGCCGGACCAGACCGGGGATCGCGCTCGACCTGCTGTCGCTGATGAGCGCGACCGGCGTACGCCCGCGCGTCCCGCTCGGGCCCGAGCACACCCTCGCGCTGAGGTGGTGCGCCGGTGCCGCGGCGGTCACCGTCGCCGAGCTCGCGGGCCAGCTGCGGCTCCCCGCCGCGGTGGTCAAGGTACTGCTGTCCGATCTCATGGAATGCGGAGCCGTGACGGCGCAGCCGCCGCGGTTCCCGGGTGGAGGCACGCATGCCGCCGATGACCAGTTCCTCCTCCTGGCGGTCCTCGATGGCCTACGCCGACGGCTGTGACGCCCCCGTGACGCTGAAGGTCCTGGTCGCGGGGGGCTTCGGGGCGGGGAAGACCACCTTCGTGGGCGCGGTGAGCGAGATCGAGCCGCTGAGCACCGAGGAACTGCTCAGCGACGTCGGCATCGGCACCGACCCGCTGCACGGGGTCGAGGCCAAGGCCACGACGACCGTCGCGCTCGACTTCGGCCGGATCGCTCTGGACGGGCGTCACGTGCTCTACCTCTTCGGCATGCCCGGCCAGCACCGCTTCTGGTTCCTGTGGGAGGAACTGTGCGCGGGCGCGCTCGGCGCGGTGGTGCTCGCGGACACCCGCCGCCTCGCCGACTGCTTCCCGGCAGTGGACTTCTTCGAACGGCGCGGGATCGGCTTCATCGTCGCCGTGAACGAGTTCGACGGCTGCCACCGCTACACCCCCGACGAGGTTCGGGACGCGGTGGGCCTGGGGCCCGAGGTACCGGTCGTACCGTGCGACGCACGCCTGACCACGTCCGGGACGGTGACACTCGCCGCCCTGGTCCGCCGCCTGCTGTGCACGTCCGCAGACCGATCGCCCGCGGCGGCATCGATGACACCAGCGACGACCGCCACGACGACAGGGCCGAAAGAACCGGGGGAAACGTGATGCCCTCCTACGAACCGACCGGGCGCCTGCTGCTCACGCCCGTCGACCGGGAGGCGCCGGCGCGAGCCGTCCGCCTGCGTGAACTGGGTCTGGGGGAGCGGGTGGACCCCGAACTGGACGCCTTCGCCCGCCGTGTGGCGGACGTCCTCGCGGCCCCCTGCGCGGGGGTGAACTTCGTCGGCGAGGAGCGCCAGTTCTTCGCGGGCCTGCACCACGTGCCCGACGCCCCCGGGAGCACCTACCCGGCGCGGGTCCTGGCCCGCGATCACGGCTACTGCCCGCACGTGGTGGTACGCAGGCGCGCGCTGGTACTGGAGGACGTGCGCGACTTCGCCCGCTTCGCCTGCAACCCGGTGGTGGACGAGAGCGGGGTCCGCTCCTACCTGGGGGCGCCGCTGACCGACCGGCGCGGGATCGTCCTGGGCACGGTGTGCGTGGTGGACACGGTCCCGCGGCGGTGGGGGACGGAGGGACTCGTCGCCGCGAAGGGGCTGGCGGCGGAGCTGGTGGCCCTGCTGCACGAACGGGAGGACCGGCGCGCGTGAGCCCCGAAGCGCCTGGTCGCAGCCCATCCGGAGCCGCTCGCCGGCACCGGCCGCCCTGATCGCGCACCGGTGGCGGAAAGGCGCGCGCGACCACCCACGGAAATGCGGTATCGTTCTCATGCGCGTTCGGCCAGGGGAAACCCCAGGTCAGCGGGCATCGGGACGTGGCGCAGCTTGGTAGCGCACTTGACTGGGGGTCAAGGGGTCGCAGGTTCAAATCCTGTCGTCCCGACCAGCGTTTATGCAGGTCGGAGGCCGTTCTCTCACATGTGAGAGGACGGCCTTTTCCGTGCCCGGAATGCTGGTGGTCGCAGTGTGGTCGCACGCCCGCTTCGGGGCTGGTTCGCGATGGTGCTGAATGCGGGCGGGGCGGGGGAGCGGAGCCGGTTGAGGGCTTCGCGGAGGTGCTGGATGTGGTCGCGTGGTGGTCGCAGCCGTTCCAGCCAGGTCCGTCGGTCGTTTCGTTTCTGGGCCCGGGTGAGGGTGTGGTCGATGGTGTCGACGGCTTCGCGGGCGGCTTGTTGGGTGAGGTGGCTGTAGATGTTGGCGGTGGTCGACAGGGTGGAGTGCCGCAGGGTCTTGGAGACGACGGTAAGGGGGACGCCGGCGGTGATGGTGATCGTGGCGGCCAGGTGCCGCAGGTCGTGAACGGTCACCCGCGGTACACCGGCCTCTTTGGAGAGTTGCCGGAGCCGGTCGAGGACGGTGTGGGGTCGCAGGGGTCGGCCGTCGGGTCTGCAGAAGACAAGTCCGGTGAATGGATCGCCGGGGTCGCTGTGGCGGCGGGCCCTTGACCGGGCCCGGTGCTCGAGTGCAGTGGCAACGCGGGGTGAGAGGGCGACCCAGTTCCGACTGGTGCGGGTCTTGGGCGTGGTGATGACGAGGTGGTTGTTGTCGATCGCGGAGAGCGTGCAACGTACGTAGAGGACACGTTCGGCCAGGTGGACGTCGTCCCAGTGCAGACCGAGGGCCTCTCCTTTGCGCATGCCGGTGCCGATGAGGAATTCGAATAGGTCGGCCATGTCCGGGTCTGCCTGATGGCAGTGCTGGAGGAAGCGGATGGCCTCGTCGGCGGTCCAGATCCGGCGCTCGGGTGACGGTGGCCGGTGAAGTGCCGGGGGGCTGGCGGGGTTGTGGGCGAGGCGGTGTTGGCGGACTGCGTCACCGAGGGCGCTGGAGAGGGTGGCCAGGCAGCGGTAGAGGGTGGTCTTGCCGCGCCCGGCGTTGAGCTCGCTGGTGACGAAGGCGGCGATGTGACGGTGTCCGAGTTCGTCCAGCTTGAGGGTGCCGAAGGCGGGTGCGAGGTCGTTGTGGACGTAGTCCCGGTAACGCGCCATGGTGGTGGGCTTGAGCACGAGCGCCTTGGCGGCCAGCCAGGTAGTCAGGTAGTCGTCGACGCTCTGGTTCGGGTCGGCGTTGAATCCGCCGGCCTCGCCCTCGAGAAATCTGCGGAGTGCGGTCTCGGCTGCGTCGTGGTCGACGAAGCCGCCCCTGCGCACGGTCGTCCGGCGGTGGCGCGGTGCCGGGACGTCGACCGCGAAGGTCCACGTCCCATGGTCACCGTCAGCGAACAGGTGCGGGCAGTGTGCTCCGAATTGGTGACGGTGGGTGTCGCGGCAGCCACACCTGCGGTAGATGCGGCCGCGGCCTCCGGTGCTACGCATGGGGATCGCCTCCAGGAGGCGGAGGAAAGGTCGATACCTCCAGTCTCGTGCGACCACCTGCGACCACCACGACCCATGCGCCCCCTGCTACCTGCGCTTTCCCCTTGTCTCCGCGCCAAGGGCAGCGCCTTGACCTAGCTTCGGAGACGCCCAGCAGATTCTTCGAGTGCTGGTGGCACGGGAGCGGCACTGCCGCTGACCAGTGGAAACGTGGATGTTGGGCTGGGGTGGTCGGAGGTTGGCCCGTGAATGGCCCGGATCTTGGTCTGTGTCGACCGGGCGGCCCGCAGGATCACGGTCGGACGTTTCGCGGTTCGCCCGCTTCTGGAAGGGCAGCCTCTCCGCCGGGCAGGTGATATGCAACCCAGCCTCATCCACCGCCCTCTTCGACTGCTTTCCGATGACGCGCGTGGCGATCCTGGAGCCGGTGCGCGAGGACTCCTGACCTGGTCTTTCTCGGATTTCGTCAGGTACTCGACCTGTTTCCGGACGAGCAACACGGTGAAGGAGGGTCGGCGCCGCTGGATCTCGCCTGACCTGCAGGTTCGGTTGGGACCATCTTGGTCTCGCTCGCGTCGTCCGGGCGCGGCTTAAGTTGCTGACGCTCAGGTGACGCTGGTTCTGAAGCCTCGTCACGTCGCCCCGGCCGCGTCCACGACGCGGCGGGGCGAGGTCTTTCCTTGCTCCGCGTACTCCGAGCCCGTCAACGAGGGCCCAAGGAACGGGCTGGGAGCGCCGTGCCAGAAGATGTCCACGCTGTCCCGGGCCCTGGTGGCCGCAACGAACAGCCAGGGACCGGGCTCGCTGCACCTCGTGGCGGAAGCGCACGAGATCTCTGGAGCGCAGCTGGTTGACCGCATCGCGCGGAACCAGACCGTCTGTGACACCACCGACATGCGGGTTCGCCTTGAACTTGTGCTGGAAGTCGAAGAACGCGCCCTTGACCGTGCGGGGGAGCTTGAGGATCTCCTTGTCGGCCTTGTCGGCCTTGTCGGCCTTGTCGGCCTTGTCGAGCAGGCGCAGTGTCACGCCCGAGGTGTTCATTGCCCGTGCTCCCCGTGAGTGCGGAGGATTTCCCTGGCGTAGACGAGGTGTCCCTCGGCCAGGCCGAGCGCAGTGCAGGAGCCTGCGGCCGCCCTGCATCGTGTAGGTGAGGCGGAGGTGTCGTCGGATAACCGCATTGATCCGCTCGAGCGTCCTGAGCTGGTCATCCCAGCCTTGCGCGGCCGGCTTTTTGGCTAGCTCCCTCTTCAACTGTGAACTGCTTCTGGCTGAGCCTCGGCAGCGACGCCGGCCGGCCCGCCTTCTTGCAGATGCCGCGTGGCCCCATTGCCCCAGCGAACGACCAGCCGTCAGTCCTGACGACACCACGAGCTTCAACTCAGTAGTGGTTGCGAAGAACCACTTCTCCTCGCGGCCTCTGCACCGTGACTTGCCGCTGAGGGCCGACCTTCAGGTAGCGGCGCTTCGGGCTTGGCAGGACCCCCAGCTTGGGCAGCAAGTCAGCCATCATCTCCTCGAACAGGGCCTCGTAGTCGTCGCCGAAGACGAAGGCGAGATGGTGATTGACGGCCATGCAGATCAAGCCGTAAATCTGCCGCCAGCAGTACATCATCGCGCTGATGGCACCCAACGGAAGCCCGGGGCTGACCGCCCGCTGGTAGACGACGAGCTGGCGCCGCAGGACTTCCGACATACCCTGTTCGAATTCGCCGTCGATCAGTTCCCGCCGAACGAGCTCGACGAACAGCCCGGCGAACAATCCCCCCAGTTCACGGGAGATCGCCTGTGGGATCTCGTCCCCGGACTCGGTGGCCTCGGGGAAGCCGGCCCCCATCAGCAGGCTGAACTCGCCAGGATGCGCCACGGACCAGACGAGGACGGCATGCGTCGCGGCGTGCAGCTTGGCGCTGAGGTCGTCGGCGTCCTGGTGCTCCACGGTAGTCTGAACCGTGCTGATGAGTTCCGTGGTGATGTCTCCGTACAGTGCGCGGATCAGTCCGTGCTTGCCGTCGAAATACCGGTAGAGCGCAGCTGGCGTCACGCCCACCTTGCCAGCCACCGCCTTCACGGTGAGACCGCTCAATCCTCCGGCCGCGATGATCTCTCGCGCCGCGTCTCGGCTGTCCTGCATGAGCTGCTCACGCAGCTGGGCGCGCCGGGCGCCCCCACGGGCCTTGTGAGGCGTGCCAGTGGCCACTTCGCTACCTCCTCGCCGCTGTCCGGATGCCGTCCTGTCTTGGCCTGCCGGCCACCCTGTTCAGTGATCCACATCTGCAAGTTTCCCATAGCGCTTGTGACCTCGGCCACTAGCGGAGTAAAACACATTCACAATGTGATGGTGGTTCACCAAGCGCCTGAAATGACAGCTTCGTCAACGGAGTTCTTGCTGCCCTTGAGCAGCCAGGCCGTCCTCGGTGCCCGCGCTGACTGGAGGTATGCGTGAAGCTCGGTCCAGGAGACGTCTTATTGGGAGGGCGCTACGAACTCCTTCGACCACTCGACTCCCCGTCGGAGGAAGGGAGGCTGTGGACGGCCAACGACAACCTGGAGTACGTGAAGCCGTACTTGCTGAAGACCTGGCACTTCTCCGAAGACGGCCCGGATCAGGTCCAAAGGGCCTTATGGGACGCAGAGTTGCGGTCTCTCTACCAGGTCAGGAGCAGCCCCGGCTCGGAGCGATCGCTCATTCAGCTGCACAACGTGGGCATCGATCACGATCAGGGCTGTTTCGTCATGGTGTTCGAGACGAACGGTCACCGGACCCTTGCCTCCATGCTCGCCGACCGGCGCAGCTGTTCCTGGCTGTCGGGACGCCCGGTCGACCGGCAGTCGGTCTGGAGAATGCTCGGTCGTCTGGCTTCGGGACTTGACCTGCTGCACCGGCAACACGTCGTCCACCGTTGCGTGTCGGCGGAAAACGTCTTTCTGGACCCGGAGACGGGACCTGAGTTCGCACGGCTCGGTGGCTTCGAGTGGAGCGTCCGGCTGGGACGTCCTCCTGCGGCGGCGCGGACTCGGCGCGGCTGGGAGACTCCGCCCGAGTGGGCTTCGGGTCGCCAGACCTTCGGCCCCGATGCCGACTGGTTCGCCTTCGGCATGCTGGCGGCTCGCTCCATGCTGGACATCGAGCACCTGGGCAGCACTGCGGATGCCGCTGAGCGTCACCGGCTCGTGCAGAACCAACTGAGTAAGGGCCAGGGAGGGGGGAGGCGCAGGGGAGACGCCCCCGCAGTTCCCAACAGCCGCCTGACGCAGCTTGAGAGGGATGTGATCGGCAGGCTGATCGCCGAGGAGCCAACGGAGCGACTTCGACGCGGGGACGAGGTGCAGGCATTCATCAGGGAAGTCATCGACTCCCTGGAGGTGCCTCCGGAGAGTGCGGACCCTAATCAGCGCCACTTCGTTGTCGTCAACGCCGGAAACCAGCGGCTTGTGGAGGTGATGGAGGCCCAAGGGCTCCGCTCCGCTCTGGGGTTGCAGCCCGGCGACGCATTCAGCTCCCAGAACAAGGAGCACGTAATCAAGCTGCTCGGCTTCCTCTACGACGACTTCGCCGAAGGAGGCGTGCTTTCCCCTGGTCATGCCAGCGGCACAGTGGTGCTGTCGGGCAAGTGCCTGCACCTTGAGCTCGGCAAGCACGACGATCGCGGGAACAAGAGCTGGGAGAAGGCTTTCTGTCAGAGGGTTCTCGACTACTTCGAACTGGATCCACAGCGGAGCCGAGAGATCCCCGCTGGCCAACTCGCCTTCATCAGCACGCAGAGGCATCAGGGCATCCAGGCACCGACACTCAGCTGGGATCTCGTGATCCCCTCGAAGGATGAGGCGAGCGATCGGCAGAAAAACCAGGAAGATCTTGCCGAGTTCATCCGGCTGACCAACCAGATCGACCTCCTGATCCGCGACGCGGAGGTCTTCCGATGTCAGGTTGCCGATGTCCGATACCGGGAGGATGGCAGCATTGACTGGATCGAGGTCCAGGAAATGCCGAGAAATCATCCACCCTTGGAAATGTTCAAACCCGACGGCGGCATGGCGGCCTTTCTGCTCCGGGACAAGTACAGCGGGAAGTCCGGCAGCAACGAGATCCAGTTGTCCTCCCCGGATTCCGAAGGACTCCGGAGTGCCTTGCCGGCGGACGGGCACTGGGAGCTGAAGGATGCCGACGTCACCGTCGATACCGTGAGGCTGCGGCCCGCCGGTGCTCTGGCAGGTATGAGCCGTCTCGACGGCCGCAGAGGCGCTGATGCCTGGGAGCCTCGTCCGGGACAGGAGTACGTTCTGCGTACCAAGGGCCTGGCCCGGCAGCTCCAGTTGATCAGACGCAGGAAAAAGGCCATCGAGAGATTGGCGGATCACACGTACCTGCTGGCGAGCCTGTCCAACCCCGGGCAGGTCTTCATGGACAGTGGGACCCGCCCCGACGAGCTCGACGGTCGGCCCCTCGACGAAAGTAAGCGGAAGCAGATCGGGGAAATCCTCGGCACCCGGCCGATCTACACGGTGCAGGGGCCGCCCGGCACCGGCAAGACACACATGGCAGCCTGGCTGCTGCGTGAAATCCTCGATGATGATCCGATGGCGCAGATCCTCATCACAGCGCAGGCGCACTCGGCGGTGGATGTTCTGAGGGCCAAGGTCGAGGGCGAGGCGTTCAAGGACATCCCAGACGAGAGCCGACCTCTGTCGATCAGATTGCGCCGGACGACGGATCCGTTCCGGACCGTGGATTCCACGGACGAGCGCTGGTCGGTCCGGTCTGTGGCCCGTCAACTTCTGGACAGCACCGTCAGAAAGCTGGAAGCGCACCAGGCGGACGAGCGCTTGTCCGAGGTCACCGCCACCTGGCTTGAAGCCTGTCGGACCATGCGTCGGGACATCGACACTCAGGGTGCCTCAGAGGCCAACGAGTTCAGGGAACTCGTGCGTCGGAGCGCCAGCATCACCTACAGCAGCGCGAGCGATGGCGATCTCGCAGGGCTGGCGGGAGAAGTGAGCTACGACTGGTCGATCGTCGAAGAGGCAGGAAAGGCTCACGGTTTTGAACTGGCTCTGCCTCTCTACCTCGGTCATCGATGGCTGTTGATCGGCGACGCCCAGCAGTTGCCTCCCTACCGAATGGAGGACTACCAGAAGGCGCTTTCCAATCTGGAGCGGGTGGTGCAGGCGCTGCGCGACCTCGAAGGCGCCGACCGTTTGGTCGACTGGGAGTTGCTCAACCGGTGGAAGGACAAGACCGGTGAGGAGAGGAAGTACTTCACCGAATACTGCAAGCGATGGCTCACCTTCTTCGGACAACTGCATGGCCTGACCAAGGATCACGAGCCCGAAGGCGGCATGCTCACCGGGCAGTACCGCATGCACCCGGACATCGGTGAGCTCGTCTCGGAGACGTACTACAAGGGAAGACTCGAGCACTACACGCACGATCGAGATCCGCACGGGCTGACCACCCCCGCGGCCCTGGAAGGCAAGGCCGTCGTATGGCTTGACCTGCCGGCAGCATCGGTCGACCCGCGCACGGCTGAGACAGCGCAGCCGAAGTACCGCAACGAGGCGGAAGCGCACGCACTGGAGCTCTTCCTGCGCTCGCTGCGGGGAGATCCCGCACGACCGGTCGATCTGGCCGTCCTGTCGCCCTACGCCCAGCAGGTTGTCGTGCTGGGTAAACGTCTGCGCCGACCGGAGATGCGTGCCGAACTGCTACGCAACGGAATCGCCCTCGCTCCCGACCCACGCGGTGCTGGCGGTGGCCAGGGTGCCACGGCCGACGATCCCACCAGGGGAGGCGTCTTCACCGTCGACTCGTTCCAGGGCAACCAGTCGGATATCGTCGCGGTGAGCCTGGTCCGCAACAATATGAAGCAATCGGGCCAGGGCCTGGGCTTTCTCAAGGCGGCATCACGGATGAACGTCCTCTTCTCGCGAGCTGAGCGCCTCCTGATCCTCGTCGGCTCGTGGGACTTCTTCCGGATCCAGGTGTCGGAGGTGCCACGTGACGAACGCCAGTACGACGAACTGCGCCATGTGGCTCTTCTGGTGGACAGGTTGGACAAGCTGTTCGCCGAGGGCCGGGCGATCCGGGTGGCGGCCGACCTGACCGGCCTGGACGAGGGAATGCATCGGATCAGCAGCGCTCTGCGCAGCGACCACAGGGGTGGCGCACGCGTGACCCCGCACGGGGAAGGGGGACGGCTGTGATCCACGTTCTGTTGCCGCTGGACGTCTTCCGCGTGTCGTACGACGTGGCGGTGGGTCGGCCGTACAGCAGGCTGGAGGAACTACTGCTACGACTTATCGCCGAAGATCAGGGTGAAGGGGGCCGCGTCTTCGAGGAGCTCCGCGAGGCGTTCCAGGTCCACGACAGGTTGCTCATCGAGGGTCTGGTCACGCTGCTCCGCGAAGGATGGGTGGCCATGGTCCAGAGTGACCAGGACATCCGCTATGTCGTGACGCGCGAAGGGCTCGTGACTATCTCCGAGAGTCGCCGGCCGGCCAGCCTGCGCGTCCAAAGACGACAGACGAGCGTCGTACGCGAAATGCTCAGTTGCCAGTTGGCCCGCCTCTCCGACTTGGAAGTGCTTCGCGCAGAGGAGGTCCGTCGGAAGACCAATCGGGGGGCGATCAGTTACGCCCTGGGGGGTCGTCACCACCGCAAGACGCTGAACGGAGGCGAGACCGAGTGGCTGCTCCCGCGGAACGCTGACGAGCAGCAGTGGATCCGCCGGATCGACAGCGACGCGAAGCTGGCGCGCGGGAAGTACTACCTGCCCCTACGCGTGGACTTGGAGGAAGGAACGGTGCTGGGTCTGCCCGGCAACTGGCGTCATCTGACCTCTCTCGTACTGGAGGAAGCCGAGCAGCAGTACCAGGACCTCGCCGTCGACTCCGATGCCCAGAGACGGTTTGACAGCATGCTGAAGGAACGGGAGACGGACCGCGGCCGAGTCCGGCGCCCAGACGGGTCGTCTGTTCCGCGGGCGGAACTAGCTACCATGCCCAGTATCGAGGCGACCCTGCAGGCGGGTGATAGCCGTCGACTCGCCGAGCGGGCTTTGGAGCGCGCGTCGGGTCATGTGTTGATCGTGTCCTCGTACCTGGATGACGCCCAGGTCGCCCGGGTCGGCGAGGTGGTCACGAGCCTACAAGGCCGTGGTGTGAGTGTTGATGTGCTCTGGTCTGGTACCGACGTGCAGGAAGAGTCACGCAGGCGCCTGGTCAGCGCGCTGGATTCAGTGCGAGGAAGGGCGACGCAAGGGAAGGTCTTCTTCAACAAGACGCCGGCGGCCGCCAAGGCGGACTTCGTGCTGGCGGACACCAGCAACGGACCGCTGGCCGTAGTGGGTGGCGGGTTGCTGTCCGGGACGGCGCAGGAGCAGGCTCTCAGCCCTGCTGTGCTCGTCGAGGACGTGCGTGGACTGAGCACACTGGCCTTGCTTGCCTCGGGGTGGTGGCAGGAGAGCCCCGACGGCAACGCGGAACTCGCGGCAAGCCGCTGGCGTCATCTGGCGGAGCGGTGGGTCGAGGAAGCGGCCCTGAGCCTGGCGGCTCCGGGGGTGGAGGAACCCGAGGACTCGTGGAACGCGTCGGAACCGCTTCTCCTCTCACCCCGGTCTGACGATGACGAGGCGAGCAGCGTGTCGCTGCTCATCGGAGCCGAGGCTGCCGCAACCCGAGAGAGAGTCATGCAGTCCGACGGCTCTCGGGCGGACCGCCTGGGACAGACGTGGGATCCGGTGCAGGTGGCGGCCACGGCCCGGGAATGGGTCGTGGGCGTGCGCAGTTCATCGGTCTCGGCTCTTTCCTTCCATCTCCGTGGCCGCCTCGCCGCTGAACTATGGCAAGAAGTTGGAGTTGGACGCGATCGATTGGGGGCGGCTGACCGCCTGCCAAGGTGACGAGCATGTGCGACGAGGGCCTCCGTCTTGCAGGCGAGGCCCTCGTCGGGCGTGTGTGGACAATTGGCCTTCCAGCACGCTGGTGGATCTCGACTTCGCCGGTGCGGAGGGCAACTCTGCGCCGCAATGCCTGGTGTCCGGTTCGTACAACGAGGTGGCAACGCACGGCGCGTGGGCTTCGGAGGACACCTTGGTGGTGAAGCCGAAACCGACGCGGTACCCGGCACCGTTCAGTCGGTCAGCCGGCACACCCGGTCGTCATCCGTCACCTCGTAGACGTCGATGCGCAGGAGCTGTCGGACGTGGGCCGGGACGCGTGCGGCGGCCTTGAGGGAGGAGGACGGCACGACGAGGGCGTAGCGCGTGTGCGGGTCCTGGCTCGTCATGCGGCGCAGCAGTTGGCCATAGGCGATGTCGGCGTCGATGCCTTTCTCGCTGGTGCGGCCCTTGGCCTCGCAGATCACCCGTTCCCGGCCGCGTACGGCTTCCAGGTCGGTCCAGCGGTCCGTGGGATCGGTGGGTGTCCAGCCTTCGGTCAGTAGCCAGGTGCGGAAGGTGTCGGTAACCCGGTCCTCGTCGCTGGCGCGGGCCAGGATCTTCTTCAGTGCCGCCAGGTCGGCCGCTTCGTTGCGGCGCAGTCGTCCGCGGCCGTCCGCATCCAGGTCGGCGGGGCGGATGAGGACCAGGCGCAGCCCGTGCGCGGGGATCTGCTCATCGCGCCGGGCGTCGTACAGGGCGCGCTGCTCGCCGCGGTGGACGCCGCTGACGGTGAGGCGGTTCGGCTTGTCAAAGTGGGGCATCGGCTGGTCGTGCTGCAGTTCGCGGTACTCGACCACCAGCTGATGGCCCGGCCAGTAGGCGTCGACCGGCAGTTGGACTCGTTGGCCGCCTGATCCGGGATCTCCGAGCAGCCAGTTGAACCTGTGCTGTGTCAGGGCGTTCTCCCCGAGGATCCGCTCGCACAACCCAACGACGTACGCCTCATCGCTGCCATCTCTCGTTGCCATGACCGAGCATCCTGCCACCCCCCCCCATGGACCAGCAGCACCGGGCTGGCGAACCCAGAGCCTCGTCGCGCAGAAGACTGGCAACGACAAACAGGCCGTCGGCTTGGCGGTCAACGCCCTGGAGGGCGTGGTGAGGCTGGCCAGCTCGACGGTGATCGCACCTACCGCGCTCTGTCGAACCGGATGCCCTGATCAAGCAGCTGGACGAGCTCGCGGACTGGGAGCCCGCCGGGCACGAGGATTGCGACTGGGGCGGTTCCTGGCGTTGGTATGAGGTCACCCGCGACCTGCGACGCCGAGCCGAACGGACGCGGCGTCACCCCGCTCCCTGAGCCGCTTTCCACCTGGCGCCCGTCTGTGAGGGGGGGTGCCTCTATGTTTTTCGTCAAGCGTGTGGGCAGCTTTTGCCTGGGGTTCGATCTTCTCTGTGGGCATGAGAGTGTCTGGTCGTGCCAGAGATGACGAGTGGGTTGGAGACGGCCTTGGCTGAGGTGTCGTCTCCTTCGTGGACGCAACGTGTTCGTGCCGGGCGTGGTCTTGCTGCCTTCGCTGATGTTCCTGAGGCTGCGGAAGCGTTGGTGGGACTGCTGCTGGACGTCGAGAACACGGCGGTGACCCGGCAGACGGCAGAGGCCCTGGCCCGGGTGGGGACGGTGGCCGCCATAAGGCTCATCGCTCTCGCGGTTGCCGAGGCTGACGACAGCCAGGCTGGCTGGCTGCAGACCGGGGTGCATGACGCGCTCGTGGGACCGGGCGGTGTGCCGGACGTTGCAGCGGCCTGCGGGAAGCTCGCCCGGGACCCGGAAGAAGCTGTCCGTCAGGGGGCCGCGGACATCTCGGCATGGGCGGACGGCACAAGGTGTTGATCTGCATAGATCTGTCTGTGGGCTGGTTCATGCAGCCGTCGCCTCAGGGACGCGGGGTTCGTAGAAGGCGCCGTCGCGGAGCATGGCGAACAGGACGCTGATGCGTTGGCGGGCGAGGCGGAGGAGGGCTTGGGTGTGGGTTTTGCCGCGGGCCCGGCATCGGTCGTAGTAGGTGCGGGAGGCGGGGTCGTGCAAGGCGGCGAACGCGGAGAGGAACATAGCCCGTTTGAGCTGCCGGTTTCCGCCTCGGGGCGCGTGTTCGCCGTGGATCGAGGTGCCCGATTGCTTGGTGGCGGGGGCGAGGCCGGCGTAGGAGGCGAGGTGGGCGGCGGTGGGGAAGCCGGTGTCGTCGCCGACGGTGACCAGCAGGACTGCGGCGGTCCTGACGCCGACGCCGGGCAGCGACGTCAGGACCTGGGAAAGAGGGTGGGCCTCCAGCAGTTCGTTGATCTGGGCTTCCAGGGCCCGGCGTTGTTCGTGGACGGCCGCGAGCGAGCGGGCCAGGGACGGGACGACGATGTCGAGGGTGCTGGTGCCGGGGACCATGACGGTCTGTTCGTCGAGGGCTTCGAAGACGTCGTCGATGAGCCGGGTGGCCATGCGCGGGGCCTTGGGCCGGATCACCTCGAGGAGTCTGCGTCGGCCGGCTTTCCGCAGTGCGGCCGGGGAGCCGTAGCGTTCCAGCAGCCAGGTGATGGCCTGGTGGTCCAGACGTGGCCCAAGGACACGTTCCAGGCTGGGGTGGAACTGGGTGAGCAGGCCGCGTATCCGGTTGGAGGTGCGGGTGGCCTCGGCGGCGAGGTCCTGGTCGAAGCCCACCAGGACGGTGAGCTCGGCGGTGATCTCGTCGGTCAACTCCAGCGTGCGCAGGGTGTGGGGCATGGTGCGGGCGGCATCCGCGATCACCGCCGCGTCCCTCGCGTCGGTCTTGGCCTCGCCGGGGTAGAGGTCGGCGATCCGCCGCATGGCAAGGCCCGGCAGGTAGGCGACCTGGCAGCCCGCGTCGCGGGCGACGGTCAGCGGCAGGGCGCCGATGGAGGCGGGCTGGTCCACGACCACCAGGACGGTGCCGAACTTGTCTCGCAGCTTGTCGAAGACGGCCCGCAGCTTGGGTTCGCTGTTGGGCAGCGGTTTGTCGAAGACCTTCTTGCCAGCAGGGGTCAGCCCGTGGCCATGGTGCGTGCTCTTGCCGACGTCCAGGCCGAGGAAGACGCCCACGCCTTCGGTGTCGATCATCATGTCCCTACTCGCTCGATGCCGTGCTGGCCTGGGCGTCGGGGGCCGTTCTCGCGCATCCACGTTATGCAGACCTGCCGCCCACGAACGACCGGGCATTGCGCCTGGTCAGGCGGTGGTCGGACCTCTCATCAGCGTCTCCGACGGCACCCCTCGGGCCCGGTGACACCACCCCCCAGGTCATCCGTTCGACAGGGGGACACAGTCATGCCGGGCCCGGAGGCCAGCGGCCCTCTTGCAGGACCGCGAAGAACATAACGGGGGGGCGGGCCCGAGGGCCAGGTGGCGCCCCTTGGGGACCAGTTGGGGACCAGCGCCCACGTCGGTGGGCGCACGGCAGGTACGTATGTGCACGTTGTGCGCCCTCAGATTGAGGCATATATTGAGAAATTTCCTCCGACCCATCGATCTGGGGGTCAAGGGGTCGCAGGTTCAAATCCTGTCGTCCCGACTCGAAGGAGTCGCAGGTCAGAGGCCGTTTCCGCCACAAGGTGGAAACGGCCTCCGCCGTTGGTGATCATTCGAGAACCGGCGCCGCCCCGCTCGGCGGCCTTCAGGCCCGCTTCGAAGCGGCTCGTGGCGCCGAGGCGTTCCCTGATCGAGGCCATGTGGCGGCTGACGGTGCGTGACGAGATGCCGAGGTGGTTGCCCGGCGCCGTCGTCGGTGAGGCCGCCGGCAAGGAGACGCGCTGATACCCGCCAGTGACGCGTTCGCCGGAACTCTTCCAGTGGCCCCGCCCCTCGACCGGCAGCATAGGTCCGGCCGCGCCAGCCGGCGCGATCACTCAGGAACAGATCATCGCCCGGGCGCACGACGGGATCAGCAACGCCGTTCCGGACAGCCAGTCGCTCGCTCGGAAGGACAGCACGGTCGGTGGACCGTACCGCGCGGACTGCTCCGGGTTCATCTCGATGGCGAGGGGCCTGAAGGACAGCCTGGATACCGGACCCTTCCCGATATCTCGACCGTCACCGCCTCGCCAATGACTGGGTGAGCAATGGTGCCCGGCGGGGCCCTCCGGCCTGGGCGGCACCAGCCGCTGACCCCCACCCGGCACCCACCTCGGATGAGGTCGCATTTCAGGGGCCGTTCCAGAGCGATCTGGAACGGCCCCTGAGCGCTGTGCGCGGTGTCAGGACGCGTGGTGAGGGGTGTCGGGGATCCAGGAGCCGTGGAGGCCCGCGGTGACGCGGTGGGGGAGGTGGACGGTCGCGACGGTGCCCAAGCCGGTGGCATCGAGCACCAGGAGCTGCGAGGCGTCCTGCTTGATGTCGGAGACGACGGTGAGGAGGTAGCCGTCGTCCTCGTTGGTGGCGCCCGCGGCGGGGACGAAGACCGCTTCGGCGGGGAGGCGGGCGTCGCCGACCTGGTGAATGCGGCGGGCGCCGGTGGTGCGGTCGTACTTGACCAGCCCGTAGCCGCCCAGGCCGTTCTCGTCGGGGAAGGCGACGGCGTACTGGTAGCGGTTCTCGACGCCGAGGTAGTCCTCGTTGAGCGTGGGGAACTCGATGGGGAGGTCGTCGATGATGCGCTCGTCGACGGTGCCGGCGGCCATGTCGATGGTCCAACGGCGGGTGTAGGAGCGGGAGACGGGTTCGCTGCCGCGGCCGGGGGCACCGGTCCACCAGTTCCAGGAGAGGCGGAAGCCCTCGCGGTCGACGGTGGGGCCCTCCAGGACGATGCGGCCCTGGCCGTCTTCGTAGGCGTTGGAGACGTGGAGCATGTTGCCCGGCTCGATGGAGTACCAGCGGATGTGCCGGTGTCCGTCGGTGCCGCGGGGCATCACGCCGATCCGGGAGGGCTGCCGGTCGCTCCAGCCGTAGGGGATGCCGGAGTGTTCGGCGGGGTCGAAGGTGACGTTGCCCTCGATGAAGACAACATGGCGCCGGGTGAGGGCGAAGTCGTGCTTGAGGGAGGCGGTGGCTCCGGGTACCTCGGCGGTGTGGACGAGGGCGCCCTCGGCATCGGCGACGTGATAGGTGAGGTACGGGGGGAAGGGGGACGAGGCGAAGAAGTGGAGTTCCCCGGTGACCGGGTCCTCCTTGGGGTGGGCGGTCATGGCGGTGCGGAGCTTGCCGTCGAAGTCGTAGGCGCCGATGGTGCCGAGTTCCCCGTCGAGTTCGAAGGGGAGATTGGCCTCGCACAGGGCGAGGAGCCGGCCGGCGTGCTCGATGATGTGGGTGCCGGCGGCGCTGGCGGTGAGGTCGGGGCCCTTCTCGGTCATGTAGGGGGCGCCGTCGAGGGCGGGGGTGTGGACCCAGCGGTTGCGGTACCACTCGGCGCGGCCGTCCCGCAGGCGGATGCCGTGGACCATGCCGCTGCCCTTGAACCAGTGGGTGGGGGTGACACCGGGCTTGGGGTTGTGGCTGTTGCGCAGCAGCCGCCCGGACAACTCCGGCGGCAGGGTGCCCTCGACCGTGAGACCGGTGGCCGTGACCTCCTCCGCGACAGGAGTGAAGTGGCCGGTCAGATAGGGCGGGTTCACAGTGGTCATGACGCGATCTCTTTCCTGGGGGCGAGTGGGGCGGCAGCCGTCGTCCCGGCCCGGCTGCGCCGGGCGGGTGAGGAGGTGCGCGGGACCGGCCGCGGCCGGCGGTCGGCCGGCGCGTCCGGCTGCGTGCCGCGTTCGTGGTACACAGCCTCGCGTCGGCCGGTGTCCACCCTCCAGCCCCGGCCGGGACGAGGCGTGTCCACTGCTGTCCGTACCTGTCCACCCCGTCCTGCCGGACCTCCCCCGTGCTGTGGCCGCAAAGGTGTGCCGGCTCGCGGCCCCCGGTGCGGCGCAGCGCACGGCGGAGGATCCCACCTCGTCCTCGACGTCCTCGCGCGGTCCGACAACGCGGCGAGATGCCGTGCCGGGGGCCGTGAGGCGGTGAACCCTTCCGGTCACAGCGCTAGCGCGGGCCCTGCAGCTCCCGTTGCCACAGGGCTTCGCAGAGCAGGTCCAGGCCCTGGCGCAGATGGCGGCGGTAGGTGCCGTACGGCAGCCCCAGGCGGCGGGCCGCGCCCTCCTGGGTCGGGACACCGGAGAGGTACCCGGCGGTGAGGGCCTCGCGGGCGCGCACCCCGCGCGGGTCACGGGCCAGGTCGTCGACGGCCTGCCGCAGCAGCGTGCGCAGCTCCTCCACGGGATCGTCGAGGTCGGCCGCGAGCCGCGTGCGCATCAGGACGCAGGCGGCGAAGGCCTTCGGGTCGCGCCAGTGCGCCAGCGCCTCGCGCACGGCCTGGTCGAAAGCGGTGCGCGAGACGGCCGACGGCGCGGCCGGGGCCGGTGCGTGGGGGGTCGATATGAAGCGCAGGAGCCACGTCTCCACGGGGACCTCGCGCCAGTCGACGCCGAACAGCCCGTAGGTGTGCTCGCCGACCCGGGGGCGCTCCCCGGTGTCGCGCAGGGTGCCCTCGACCCGTTCGGCCCAGGTTTCGGCGTCCTGGAAGACGGCGAAGCCGAAGGCTCGGCCGCGGGCCCGGGCGGCCTCCGCCTGGGCCCGGGAGCTGCTCAGATCGATGACGCGGGACGGTACCTGGTAGCGCTCGGGGTAGACCGAGAAGCGGCTGATCCCGATGTGCTCGCCGGGGCTCACCGGTGCCGTGGCGTCGGTGTGGCGCCACGCGGCCGCGACCACGGGGTCGGTGGCGAGGTCCTCCGGGTCGGGCGGGGCCGGCAGGGCCAGCCGGGCCGTGAAGGCGACGATCCGGCCCGTGTCCACGAGGCGGTAGACGCTGAAGGCCTGCGGCTGGCGCCGCACCCAGTAGCGCACCAGTTCCGCCGAGGCAGGCCCCTCGGTCTCCTCGGCCATCCGCAGGACGACGTCCACGTCGTCCGGGTGCAGCGGACGGTCGTGCAGCTCCTCGTCGCGGGACCAGGTGCGCAGCCGGGAGAGGGTCTCGCCCTCCCGGAAGAGGTAGAAGAGCTCGTCGGTGACGGTCCACACCCGCTCCTCGGGCGCTTCCCGCAGCAGGCGCAGGTATTCGTCCGCCAGGCGCCCCCGAATCGCCTCGAAGGCGTTGGGGGCGCGCCAGCGCAGGTCGGCGGCGAGCGTCTCGCGGGCGGCGTCGTGCGGGTGGAGTCCCCGGTGCGTGGACTCCATGAACGGCAGGTCCCTGAGCCAGGAGAACAGCAGGTGGGCGTCCTCGTCGGGCAGTACGGAGGACAACAGTTCCTCGGACGTCGAGTGGGCCTGCGCCGCCACCTCCAGGGCGCGGCGGTGGGCGGCGGTGGGGACCTCGCCGATCAGCCCCGCCAGCAGGGTGCGCAGGACGTCCGCCGACGGCGCCCAGATCTCCTCCCGGGCGCAGCCCGCCGACCCCGCCGCGGCGGCGAGGGACAGGGCGAGCGGGTTGCCGCCGGCGAAGCGCAGCACCCGGTCGTGTAGTTCCGGCCGGATCCGTGCCGCGACCAGCAGGCTGCCGGCCTGCTCCTCGGAGAACGGCTCCAGTTCGGTCACGTGCAGGAGCCGGGACCAGGCCGGGTCGGCCGTCCACTGGGGCTGCGGAGCGCGCCGTCCGGCGAGGACGACCAGGGTGTCGTCCGCGGCGCGGGGCAGGAAGTGGTGCCACAGCCAGCTCTCCAGCCACTGGCAGTGGTCGAAGGAGTCCACGAACAGGACCGTGCCCGGTACGTCGAGGAACGGCCCGGCGGCGTGCTCGAAGTCGCCCGGGTCCCGGCTGACGAAGCGGCCGTCGAGTTCGACGAGCAGCCGGCCCGCCGCGCGCGCGTGGTCGGCCAGCCGCCTGAGCAGCGTGGACTTCCCGATGCCGCCCGGCCCGCACACGTAGAACGCGAACGGGGCCTGCGCATCACCGGCCAACGCCCGGCCGAAGAGGTCGAGTTCCTCGTCCCGGCCGATGAAGGCCCGCACTCGGGCCCGGCTGAGTCTTTCCCCCACGGACACCATGGTCGTTTCCCTCTCCTTGCTCCACACCGACGCTCTGCGTGCCCACAGCAGGGAGAGCGCTCTCTTCCGTTCCGGTTTCCCCCGTCGGAGCCCCTGACGGAGCTCCTGTTCAGCTCACTTGACGCTGCCGAGGTTGCCGTCGTCGGGGTGCCCGGTCACCAGGAGGGTGGTCTCCTCGACGCACTGGAATCGGCCGTCGGGGGCCAAGCGGGCGAAGAGGTAGACCTCGGTGCGGGAGGTGCGTCCGTTGTGCTGGGTCAGGGTGACGGTGTGGCGGTCGGCGTAGCGGGGGCCGTCGCGGAGTTCGTCGTGGACCTCGATCCCACCGCTGAGCACCAGGGTGCGCAGGCGCGCCATGTGCTGGACGAAGGAGGCGCGGTCGCTCCACACGCCGTCGGTGCGCTGGCGGTAGTCGGGGGTGAAGTGCCGGTCGACGGCTTCGTCGAGGTCGAGACCCGGCGTGAACAGCAGGTCGTTGAGGGCTCTGGTGATGTCGGTCGGTCTCATCGTCGTCTCCGCTTGGGGGATGGGGCAACGGGCTTTCGGGGCCGGGAGTACGGTGGCTGCCGGTCCCGGCCGGAACCGCCCTGCCAGTGCCACGGCCGCGGCGGTCCACCGGGTCGCGGCGCCCCGGCGAACCCTGCCGGTCACCGCACTAGACGGCCGTTAGTCGCGGCGGGTTCCACTTCCCCGCACGGGAGTGAAGTCCAGCGACAGGGAGGCCGGTCCCCGGGTGTACAGGCCCGTCTCCCGGTAGCGGAACCCGGGGCTGTAGCGGACCTCGTCCAGCAGGGGCAGGAGCATCGCGGCGACGGTCTCGATCTCGGCACGCGCGAAGGCCGCGCCGACGCACTGGTGGAGCCCGCTTCCGAACGCCAGGTGCTGGGCGGCCGCGGTGAACGACCGGGCCGTACCCAGGTCCGCGCGGTGGATGTCGAAGGAGTCCGGGTCGGCGAACGCGTCCGGATCGCGGTTGGCCGCGCCGATCATGCAGAAGACGGTGGCGCCCGCCGGGACGGTGGTCCCCGCGAACACGGCGTCCTGCGCCGTCTGTCGGGGGATGAGCTGGACGGGCGGGGTCAGGCGCAGGGTCTCCGCGATCGCCGCGGCCAGCAGTTCCGGGTCCCGGCGGACCTGCGCCATCTGCTCGGGGTGGTCGATCAGGTGCTTGAAGAGCAGGGCGATGGTCTTGTCCGCGGGTTCCGCGGCTGCGACCAGCACGTTGATGATCAGCGCGGTGACGTCGCGATCGCTCATGGTGATGCCGTCGAACTCCGCGGTGCACAGCTTCGATATCAGGTCCTGGCCGGGCCGGCGGCGCCGCTGCCGGATGACCGGGGCGAGGTGGGCCTCCAGTCGCTCCGCGCAGTCCAGGCAGTGCCGTCGGCGCTCCGGGGTCAGGGCCAGGCCGGTGACGAACTCGGCGACCCCGCTGTGCCAGCGGGCCACCTGCTGCCAGTCGGCCCTGTCCAGGCCGAGGACGTCCAGGGCGACGTGCACGGCGAAGGGCTTGCCGAAGTCGCCGACCAGGTCGATCCGGCCCTGCGGGAGGAACGGGGCGATGAGTTCGGCGGCGTTGGCGCGGATGGCGCGTATCTGGTCCTGGAGGGCGGAGCCGGTGAACGCGCGCACGACGATCTTCCGCTTCGCCGTGTGCTCCGCGCCGGTCATCTGGGCGAGGACCCGCCCGCGCATCACGGGCTCGGCGCGTACCTGGAGCATCTCGGTGGTGAACGCCTCCTGGTCGGTCAGCACCCGCTTCACGTCCTGGTGACGGGAGAGGAAGTAGCCGTCGATCGTCGGCTCGTAGTGCACCGGGACCCGCTCCCTGAGGTGCGCGAAGAAGCGTTCGGGTGCGGCGTCGAACGCGTCGGACAGCACGCTGAAGGGCGGGATCGCCAGGGGCATGTTCGGACTGCCTCTCGAAGGTGCTCGTGGTGCGGTGCGGTGCGGCGGGGAGGGGGCGGGGTGACGGGCGCGCCCGGACATCCGACCACGGCCCGTTCTTCGCATGGGAATTCGACGGATGGTACCCATGTCGCACGAACGGCCGGTCACCCCGGTCCCCGGTGCGCCTCGACCCGCGCCGGGCCGGCAGACGCGGGCGGAGGGGCGTGCCGGACGCGCCGGCGCCGCCACGCCCCTCCGCCGGACGGGCCCTGTACCTAGTGCCGTTGCGCCATCACGGCGTGCCGGGAGGCCCGGCCGGCCGGACCCTGCGCGGACTCCCCCTCGCGGCGCGGCCGCTCCGCGGGCGCCCGCAGCCGGGACAGGTTCGTGCTCACCCTCGCCGCCGCACGGACCACGGCCTCGCCCAGGAGCGCGATCTGTTTGCCGTCCAGTGCCGACGCCGCCACGGCGGCCACCACGTGCCCGGTGTCGGAGAACACCGGAGCCGCCACGCACGACAGCGCGCTCACGCACTGCCCGTACTGGAAGGCCATGCCCTGTTCCCTGACCCGTACCGCCTCCCGCGACCACGCGGCCCGCGACCACCCCGGCGGCGGGCCCGCCTCCCGGGCCGACGCCGTCAGGACCAGCTCGGCCGCGCTCCCCGGCGGCAGAACCGCGCCGGGATGCAGCGCGAACGCCTCGTCCACCTCGCTGCGCGTGCTCCCGACCACGAGGGCGTTGCCCGCCTCGGGGACCGACAGGCTGACCCCGAGCCTGCCACCGCCGACCGCGGCGAGTTCACGCAGGGGCCGCGCCGACGCCGCCCGCAACGCCCGCGCCGGATGCCACGCCTGCCCCAGCCGGAACGTCCTCGGCCCCAGCCGATAGCGGCCCGAGACGCTCTGCACCGCGCCGAGCGCGACCAACTGCCCGAGCAGCCGGTGCGCCGTGGCCTTCGGCAGTTCGGCGTCCGCCGCCAGTTTGGTCAGACCTACCTCGTCGCCGTGCGCGAGCACTTCCATGAGCGCGAACGCGCCCTCCAGTACACCCCGCCCCTCAGTGCCGGATCTGGCCATGAGCGGAACCCCCTTTCGTACGGACGACATCGGTCGGATGGTGTCCGTAACTCCCCGTTCGTCCCGGCTCATCAGCAGGAACGGTGGTACCGCCCTCCGCTTCCGCCGGTCCGTTGAACGGACCCGATCATTGCCCGCAACACCGCGATCGCGCCAGGGTGTTGTCACCCAGGGACGGGCGGAACGACCCTCAAGGGGCCCGGGAAGCGCGTCCACCAGGAGCGACAAAGGAGGATCCGATGAGCGCGATCAAGACCAGCGCCAAGCAGTTCAAGTACGTCATGGGTGCCATGACGGCCGTCTTCTTCGGTTCTTGCTCTTCCAGCTGACGCAGATGCGGGGGGTGGGGGCGGCGCGCCGCCCCCCCCCCGCGTAGGCACGCCGGGGAGGCGGCCCGCGGGGTGGCGACCGGGGGGCG
>NZ_JBHYMC010000021.1:0-46847 GCF_042742535.1 Streptomyces sp. NPDC058880 | reverse complement strand
CATCTACTCCCCGGCGGTGGGGGCGCCCCGCGCGGCGGGGGGGGGGGGGGGGGCGGGCCGCGGGCCGGGGGGGGGGGGGGGGGGGGGCGGCCCCCCCCCCCCACCCCTCTTCTTCACGCCTGAGAGGAGGCACGAGTGCTGGAGACCGGTGTCCGGCAGGTCCGGGTCGCGATGGCCATGGTGTTCGGCCGGAAGCTGAACGTACGGGCCGTGGAGCGTCTGGTCGCCGATGCCCTCGCCACGCTGGAGGAGTTCGGTTCCCTCGGCGACGACGTCGACGAACTGGCGGACGGCCCGTTCGCCGACCCGGACGAGCGGCGCGACCTGCAGAACCGCGCGCTCCAGCGGACCGTGCGCCGACTGGCCGAGCGCTCGCCCTTCTACCGGGAGCGGCTCGCCGGCATCGACCTCGGCGCACTGACCACCGAGACGCTCACCCGGATCCCGGTGACCCGCAAGGCCGACCTGATCGAGCGCCCGGCGGACTTCCTGTGCAGCGCGCCCTACCTGGCCACCCAGACGACCGGCACCACCGGCCGTCCCGTGCAGATATGGCTCTCCCGCTACGAGATGGAGCTATGGCCCGCGCTGATCGCCCTGTCCGTGGTGCTGCGCGGCGACATTCGCCCCGGCGACCGGATGCAGATCAACCTCAGCTCCCGGGCGACGGCGGCCGTACAGGAGGACGTCGAGGTCTGCCGGCTCGTCGGAGCCTCCTGCCACGTGGTCGGCCAGGTACCGCCCGAGGAGTCCGTCGAGCACCTGCTCGGCGGCAGCGGCCCCCGCCCCACCCTGCTCACCGGCAACCCCAGCTACCTGGCCCGGATGCTCACGGCGGCCCGCCGACGCGGATACGGGCCGGACGACTTCGGTCTGCGGGCGATCTACGCGGGCGGCGAGATCGTCTCGCCCGCCTTCGTGAACGCCCTGCGCGAGACCTTCGGCGCCGAGACCATCGGCGACAACTTCGGCATGACCGAACTCCTGCCGGTCGGCGGCCGCACCTGCAGCCGGCGCCACCTTCACATGGACCCCAACATGGGCTACACCGAGGTACTCGGCCTGGACACGGGCGAGCCCGTCGGCCCGGGACAGCTCGGCGAACTGACCGTCACGCCGTACTACCCCTACCGGGAGTGCATGCCCGTGCTGCGGTACAACACCGGTGACGTGGTGCGCACCCTGGAGGGCGAACCGGACTGCGAACTGGCCGCCGTGCCCGCCGTCTCGCAGATCCTCGGCAAGGCGGGCACCCTGCTGCGCACCGCCGATGCGGTCGTCACGCCGCGCGACGTGGTGGAGGCCCTGGACGGCACCCCGGGCATGCCGTGGCCGCTGCGTCACCGGGCCGAGGTCGGGGCCGACGGCCGCCTCCACGTGGAGGTCGCCTCGCGGACCGCGACGAAGGGCGAGGTGGCCGGGCGGCTGCTGGCCCGCGGCATCGAGGCACGCGTCACCGTCCTGCCGCTGGACGACGAGGAGGCCGCACGTCGCTTCCCCCTCCGCTGCGACCTGGCGGAGCACACCTTCACCCGGAGCCACGCATGACGGTCTTCTTCCAGCTCGCGGTCACCGCGGCCCTCGCCCTCGCGGTCGTCACCGGCGCCATCGCGTACTTCCGCTCCGTCCGCACCGCGAGGCCGCCCGTCGGCGTCTTCAACGGCCGGGACATCTTCATGATGATGGGCTTCGTCCTCGCGCTGCCCTACGTCTACCTCGCGCTGCCGGGCGGCGTCCTGCCCTGCGTGCTCGCCCTGGTCTTCGCCGGCGGACTGTCCGTCGGTTACCAGCCGATCATCGGCAACGGCCGGCTGCGCTGGGCGCTGATCGTCCTGCTGATCGCGAGCGTGCTCGTCGCCCACCTGTCCTTCGGCGAGACCGCGCCGCCGTACTGGGTGGCCAACAGCGCCGTCGTCGGCCTGGTCGTCGTCTCCGCCACGAACATCAACGTCCAGGGCGGCATGCGGTTGAAGAACGTGGCGTGGTTCCTGCTCGCCCTCGCTGCCTACGACGCCTTCTTCGCCTGGGTCGTCCCGCTGACCCAGGAGCTCGCCTATGCCGTCCAGGGCTACCCGTACGCGCCGGCCGCGGGCCTGCGCATCGGTGAGGACTTCGGTGCCGTCATCGGCATGGGCGACCTGCTGGCCTACGCCCTGTTCACCACCACCGCCTATAAGGCGTACGGGAAGCGGGGGCTGCGGGCCGGGGCCGCACTCGTGGTGCTCTTCGGCGCGGTGGCGCCGGTGGCCGCCCTGCACCTGATCGCGGCGGCCACCGGCGACGACCCCGGCATCGTCCCCGCCCAGGTGTTCTTCGGCCCGGCGGCCTTCGTCGCCTACCAGGTCCTGCGGCGCCGAGGACCGGAGCGCCGGATGGCCGACCTCGCCTTCGGCCGGGAGCGCGCGGACGCCCCGCGGCGGACCCCGGTACGCGCCGGAGCCCGCCCGGCGGCCTGAGCGGGCGGGCGGCGCGACCACCGCGCGGCCGCCTACCCGCGCCAGATCTTCTCGTACGCCTCCCGGTAGCCCCGGGGGTCCCAGGACGTGGCGCCGCCGCTGTTGTCGGCCGTGACGACGTGGACGGGGGCGACGTAGCCGCTGGCGGGCCGGCCCGCGAAGGCGCGGTTGAACTCGTCGACGATCTGCCAGCCCTGCTGCGTCAGCGGCTCCGGAACGGTGGCGGCCTGGTACTGCCGGCCGTTGATGCGCTGGAAGGCGGATGGATCGCCGTCGCCGGCGCCGATGTTGGCGGGCGGACCGCCGCCGGGCTTCCCGGCGGCCCGCAGGGCCGGGGCGGCGTCGGCGAAGTAGAGGTCGTTGATGGCGACCGAGTGGGTCCACTTCTTCCCGAAGCGGGACAGGAGGGAGGAGACCTCCTGAGGGGTGCGCCGGCTCGCGTCCGGGATCGGGATGTTCTCGTACGCCAGGAGTTCCACGCCGGGGCAGTCGGCCAGACGCTGCCGGATCAGGTCGGCCTTCGTCCGGGCGAACGGGATCGAGTCGTCGGTGAAGAGGACGGCGCCGGCCCTGCCGTCGGAGTGGGCGATGATCCAGTCCGCACTGATCCTCGCCACGTCCCGCACCTTCGTGGTGATGTTGGTGAACAGTGGCGGGTTCGTGCTCGGGCCCGGAGAGTCCACTGCGTGCCAGCCGACGAGCGGGATCCCCGCTGCCTCGGCGCGCGCCACCTGACGGGAGGTCGGACGGGGGTCGAACCCGCCGATGACGATGCCCGACGGCTTGAGGGTGACGGCCTGGCTCAGCGCCGCCTGGATGCCGGCCGGGCTGCCCTGCCCGTCGATCACCCGGACCTGCCAGCCGATGGCCCCGGCGGCCTCCTGGAGGCCCCGCGCGACGCCCGCGACGCCCGGATTGGTCATGGTCTGCGCCACGTAGACGATGCTCTTGCCGGGGACCGCGGCAGGGCCGGACGTGGGGCCGGTCCACGCCCTGTCGGTCCTCTCGGCCTCGCGGACACCGGCCCGAGCCTGCTGGGCGACGGCCGGGCAGCCCGCGGCCGAGGGGCCGGTGGTGCCGGGCCGGCCGCCGCCGCATCCGGCGACGGCCGCGGTGACCAGGGCTGCGGCGGCGAGAAGGGCCATGCGGTGGTTGGGGTACACGGTGCTCCTGATGCTCGGTGCGCTGCGAGGTGGTCTCAGGGGGTGTCCTGCCGGCCGTGCCGGGCCCGCGCGGCCCCGCCGGTCGTGGTGGCGCCGCTGCGCAGCCGGCGGCGGGCGGAATAGCCGGCCAGGCCGACCGCGATGAGCAGGGTGGCGCCGTTGAACAGCGGGGTCGCCCAGAACTGCGCGCCGAGCTGGCCGATCCCGGCGAGTCCCACGGCGAGGACGGTCACGGCGACGAGCGTCCCCAGGGCGTTGGCGCGGCCCGGTGTGATCGCGGTAGAGCCGAGCAGGGCGCCGACGAAGGCGGGCAGCAGGTAGTCCAGGCCGACGCTCGGGTTGCCGATCTGCTGCTGGGCCGCGAGGAGGACCCCGGCGAAACCGGTGATCAGGCCGGTGGCGGCGAAGGCGACGACGGAGTAGCGGTGCGTGGGGATGCCGAGGATCGCGGCTGCCCTGGGGTTGGAGCCGATGACGTACAGGTACCGGCCGAGCGGGAGCCGTTCCAGCAGCACCCAGAGGACGGCGACGAGGGCGAGCACGTAGAAGGCGGGGAGCGGCAGCCCGAGGAACGTGGAGTCGTACAGGGCGGTGAAGGCGGCCGGGAGGCCTTCGGGGCCCGGCACGATGCGGCTCCCGCCGGTGATCCAGCCGGTGGCCGCGTACATGATGCTCCCGGTGCCCAGGGTGGCGATGAGGGAGTCGATGTGCGCGAACTCGACGATGATCCCGTTCACGACGCCGGCCAGCGCCCCGCCCACGACGACCGTGAGGCAGGCGAGCTGCCAGGGCCAGTGTTCGTCGACGATCAGGTGCAACACCATGACGTGCGCCAGCCCCAGGCCGTAGCCGATGGACAGGTCGAACCGGCCGGCCGCGATCGGGACCGTCACTCCGAGCGCGAGGATGGCGGGGATCGACTGGTTGGACAGGATCGAGGAGACGTTGTCCCGCGTCGGGAAGGTGGCCGGCAGGACGAGGGAGAAGACCAGGAAGAGCAGGACCGTCAGGGTCAGCAGTCCGTAGGTGCCGATGAAGTGGGCGCGACGGAGGCTCACCGGTCCGTGCCGTTTCCGGTGATCGCAGGCAGGTCGGAGGCGGTGCGCGTGAGTTCGGTGACGTTCAGGGCGCCGCCCGCCAGCTCGGCCACCACCCGGCCGCGGCCGAAGACCAGCGCGCGGTGGCAGAGGCCGGCGACCTCCTCGGCGTCGGTGGAGACGAGCAGGACCGCGAGGCCGGCCGCGGCGGCCTCGCCGAGAATTCGGTGGATCGCCGCTTTCGCCCCGACGTCCACGCTGGCGGTCGGCTCCTCCAGGATCAGCAGGCGAAGGCTCCCCCGCAGCCAGCGGCCGACCACCACCTTCTGCTGGTTGCCGCCGGACAGGGTGGCGAGGGGCACCTCGCTGTCGCGGGGGCGCACCGAGAACCGTTCGATGAGGGCACGGGCCTCCGCTCGCTCGCGTCGCGGGCCGGTCCAGCGCCACCACGGCACACCGGCGGCCCGCGGGTTGGCCAGGAAGTTCTCCCGGACGCTCAGCTCGGCTGCGCAGCCTTCCTCCTGACGGTTTCCCGCCACGAAGCCGACACCGGAGCGGAGGGCCGCGGCGACCGTGTGCGGCCGGTACGGGCGGCCGTCGAGCAGCGCCCGGCCGCCGAGGAGCGGAAGCACGCCGGCGAGGGCGCGGCCCAGGTGCATGTGGCCGGCACCGGTCAGGCCCACCATGCCCAGGATCTCCCCTTCCCGCAGGTCGAGGGTGACGGGCCCGGTACGGGCGGTGGAGACGCGGTCGAGGCGCAGGACGGCCGGGCGCGGGTCGGCGGCGGGGGCCGCGCGTGCCGGTGCGGCGCCCGCCGCGGCCAGGGGTGCGCGGCGGGCCGGCTCGTGGCCCACGATGTCGCGTACCAGGCGCGCCGGGGAGTACGGGGCGAGCGGCCCGTGGCTGACGAGGCGGCCGTCGCGCAGGACGGCGAAGGTGTCGGCGACCTCGTACACCTCGTCGAGCCGGTGGCTGACGTACAGGACGCCGTGCCCGCGGTCGCGCAGGGTGTGCAGGACGCCGAAGAGTCGGGCGCAGTCGGCCGTGGGGAGGGTGGCGGTCGGCTCGTCGAGGACGACCAGCCGGGCCCGTCCGGCCAGCGCACGGGCGATGGCCACGAGGGAGCGCTCGGCCGGGGCGAGGTCGGCGATCCGGGCCTCGGTGTCCAGGTGGCCGGCCACGATCCCCAGGGCCTCGTCGCAGCGCTCCCGCGCCCGCCGCCATGAGATCAGCCCGTGGCGCAGGGGGTAGCCGGTGCCCAGAGCGACGTTCTCGGCGACGGTCATCCACTCCACGAGACCCAGGTCCTGGTGGATGAAGGACATGTGGCGCAGGGCGGCCTCGGAGGGGACTGGGTGTCCGGCCACCGTCACCTCGCCCGCGTCCGCGTGGTGGACCCCGGCGAGCACCTTGATGAGGGTGGACTTTCCGGCCCCGTTGGGCCCGAGCAGGGCGAGGACGCTGCCGCTGTGGAGGTCGAGGTCGACCGAGTCCAGGGCGAGGGTGCCGCCGAACCGCTTCGAGAGACCGCGCACCCGGACAAGGGGTTCGCCGCCGGGCCGCGAGGGCGGGCTCATCGAGGTGACGGGAGTGTCATGCACGGACTTCTCCGGGGCCGCCTGGGGAGGTCTTGCTGTGATGCGGAACAGTCAGGATGCTACGTGGCTATTTCGCTCATGTCCGATATTCCCGGTCATGCCGCGTCCAGGGCGCACTCGGCCCAGATGACCTTGCCGTGGGGGGTGTACCGGGTGCCCCAGGCCTGCGAGAGCTGTGCGACGAGGAACAGGCCGCGTCCGCCCTCGTCCGTGCCGGCGGCCCGCCGAAGGTGCGGGGCGGTGTTGCTGCCGTCGGAGACCTCGCAGATCAGGGCCCGGTCGTGGATCAGCCGCACCCGGATGGGCTCGCTGCCGTACCGGACCGCGTTCGTGACCAGCTCGCTGAGCACCAGCTCGGCGGCGAAACCGAGTTCGTCCAGCCCCCACGCGGCGAGCTGCCGTGTCGCGGCGCCCCGGATGCCGGAGACGAGGGACGGGTCCGGGGACATGTCCCACGTGGCGATCCGGTCGGCGGGCACGGTACGGGTGCGGGCGACGAGCAGCGCGATGTCGTCATCCGGATGGTCGGGGGCCACGGCCTCGATGACGGCCCGGCAGGTGTCCTGCGGGTTCCGGTCCGGGTGGGACAGCGCGTGGCGCAGCCGGTCGAGCGCCACGTCGACGTCGCGGTGGCGGCCGTCCACGAGCCCGTCGGTGTAGAGGACCAGCGTGCTGTGTTCGGGGAGCCGGAACTCGGCGGTCTCGAAGGGCAGGCCGCCCAGGCCCAGGGGCGGTCCGGCGGGCAGCTCGGGAAAGGCCACGGCGCCGTCGGGGTGGACCAGTGCGGGCGGGGGGTGGCCCGCCCGGGCCATCGTGCACACCCGCGACGTGGGGTCGTAGACGGCGTAGAGGCAGGTGGCCCCGACGATGCCGGTGCTGCCGGTGGCGCTCGCATCGTCCTCCTCCCGGTCCAGCCGCACCAGCAGGTTGTCCAGATGGGTGAGCAGCTCGTCCGGGGCCAGTTCCAGCTCGGCGAAGTTGCGTGCGGCGATGCGCAGTCGGCCCATCGTCGCGGCGGCGTGCACCCCGTGCCCGACGACGTCCCCCACGAGCAGGGCGACCCGGGTGCCGGAGAGGGGGATGACGTCGAACCAGTCGCCGCCCACCCCGGACTCGGCGGGCTGGTAGTGGTGGGCGACCTCCACGGCACCCTGTTCGGGGAGGGCGCGCGGGAGCAGGCTGCGCTGCAGGGCCAGGGCCAGGGTGTGCTCGCGGGTGTAGCGGCGGGCGTTGTCGATGCAGAGGGCGGCGCGGGCCGCGAGTTCCCGGGCCAGCCGGGTGTCGTCGTCCCCGAAGGGGGCCGGGTCCTGGGAGCGGTAGAAGGTGGCGATCCCGAGGAGCACGCCGCGGGCGAGCAGGGGGACGCAGATCATGGAGTGGATGTGGTGCGCCAGGATTCCCCGGGCATGGTCGAGGCCGGGGATCATCCAGCCCGGGGTGGTGGCCTGGAGGCCCGTCTCCAGAACGGCCGGCTCGCCCTCGAGGCAGCGCATGTGCGGGGTGCCGGGGTCCAGCCGCACCTGATGGCCGACGGGATGGAAGGGGCAGTCGTCGCGGATGCCGTGGACCACCGTGCGGCGCAGGTCGGCCCCCGGGTCGGCGGACTCCTCACCGCGCAGGACGGCTCCGGGCAGGTCGACCGTGACGTAGTCGGCCAGGCGCGGCACGGCGGTCTCGGCCAGTTCCCAGGCGGTGCGGCTCACGTCCAGGGTGCTGCCGATCCGGCTGCTGGCCTCGGCCAGCAGCTCCAGTCGGCGGCGCGCGGCGACGGCGTACTTGCCCACCTCGGGCTCGCCCACCAGCACCAGGCCCCGGACCGCGCCGGGCGGGTGGGACGCGTCGTGCGGGTCGGCCGGGCCGGCGCTCCCGGAGTCCGCGGACCCGGCGTCGGCCGGGCCGGCGAGGTGCCAGGACAGCGATTCGGCGCGTTCCGTCGCGGCGAGGGCCAGGGCCCCGAGAGCGGAAGCGGTGGGCTTCGAGGCGGCGAGGTGGTGCGCCGGCGGGGAGTCCCCGGTGAGCACGGCCTCGACGACCACGCCCTCCACGCCGGAGGCGCTGGTGACCGGGCTGCTCAAGAGGGTGACGGCCCGTCCGTGGGACAGAGGGACCTCGACCGCGGCCCTCTGGGGGGTGCAGATGAGATCCGTCGCCTTCTCCTTGAGGACCATCTGGTCCTGCCGGTCGAGCCCGCCGCCGGTGAACTCCTCCAGTCCGATCAGCCGCCCGTCGTCGGCGCCGGGTTCCTCGCCGCCGGTGCGCAGCCTGGCCCCGAGATAGGTCCGCAGCAGGGCGCGCTCGCGCTCCGAACCCTGCTCCACGAGGCGGTGCTCGATGGACTCCGCCGCCCGGCGGACCAGGACGGCCAGGGCCGGGTCCTCGTAGCTGCGCGGGTATCCGAAGCAGAGGACGCCGACGACGTGGCCGCTGAACTGGTCGCGGATCGGAGTCGCCGAGCAGGCGTTCGACTGAGACCGCTCGGCGAAGTGCTCGGCGCCGTAGACCTGGCACAGCCGCCGCTCGGCGAGCGCGAGGCCGATGCCGTTGGTGCCCGCGTAACGCTCGGCGAAGACGAAGCCGGGGACGCTCTGGATCGGCGGCAGCCGGCCGGCGAGGGCGGGCTCCCCGAACCGGCGCTGCAGCACCGTCCCGTTCCCGTCGGCGAGCGAGATGTTCATCTGGCTGCCCGAGAACCTGGTCTGAAGCTGGTCGAGGACCGGCACGGCGGCCCGTACGAGCCGGCTGTCGGGGTCGAAGTCATCGGTGTACGGGAGGTCCGCCTGCTCGGGCGAGAGCCCCAGCATCCGGCTGCGCCGCCACGAGTTCAGGATGGGGCCGCGGACGCTGCCCTCGACGGACTCGCCCAGCAGGAACCGCTCACGGGGGCGTACGGGGCTGATCCGGCCTCCCGTGACTCCCATCTGCACCACTTCCCCTTGCCGAGCCGCCTACCGCGCCGGGACGTTCGCACGGGGCGAATGCTTTTCGAGTATATTCCTCCGCTTTTAAATCAATAGGGCGGCGAGGATCCGCTCTTGCAGCGTGGCCCTTCCCCGCGGGTCCGCTATCCCATGGGCCCGCTACCCCGCGGGCCCGCCACCGCATGGGCCCGCCACCTCACAGGACCGCCACCGGGTTGACCGGCGAGCCCGTCCCGCCCGGCACCCGCAGGGGCGACACGACGATCATGAACTCATGCCTGCCCGCCTCGGCGCAGGCGGCGGACAGGGCCTCCAGGTCCAGGTTGTCCAGGAGCGGCACCCCCATGGCCGCGACGGCCAGCGCGTGGACGGGGGAGTGCACGCCCTCCACCGGTGAGGGGCGCACGTCGCTGTCTCCGTCGGCGCCGAGCAGGGCGATCGCGCGCCCGGCCAGCAACGGCACGGCGTCCACGTGGAAGCCCGCGCTCGCGGTGCCGGTGTCCCAGGGGCCCCGCTCGCGGCGCCTGCGGAAGCGGCCGGAACGCAGCAGTACCGCGCAGCCCTCGTCGATCGTCACCCCGAGCGCCCGCTCCGCGGTGACGAGGTCCCGCGCGCGGACCGCGTGGCCCGGCTCCAGCCAGGCGGCGCCCAGGACGGCCGGCAGATCCAGGAGCACACCCTTGGTGACCAGCGGGCCGAGCGCCTCCACCGAACCGAAACGGGCGCCCCCGGCGTCCACGGATTCCCGCGCCGGGCGGCCGTCGTAGAGCCGCCCCCGATAGGCGACGTGGGACAGCGCGTCCAGGTGGCTCACGGCCTTGCCGTGGTAGTCGGCGGCGATGAAGTCCTTGTGCGTGGCCGGCTCCGGAGCCTCCACATCGCCGAGGTCGGACATGTAGTGCAGGGCCGGCCTGCTGTTGTCCGGCCCCGCGCGGGTGTCCCACGGCAGGCCCAGCTGCACCGTCGTGCCGGACCGTACCAGGGCGGCGGCCCGCCGCACGTGGTCCCCGGTGACCCGGTTCCACGCGCCGCGGTCGGCCGCGGACCACGTGCCCCAGGTCCTGACCGAGGCGAACAGGTCATCGAACTCGGCGCGCGACACCGTGGGCCCGTCGCGGCCGGGGCGGGCGCCGGGCGGGGCGGCGGGTTCGTCCGCGGGACCGTTGCTCATCTGCTGCCCACCTGTCGTTTGCTGCCCACCCGTCGCTCCTCGGCTGATCCGATCCGGTCGAAGCCGGAGCGGAGCGGCTCGCGCCCCTCTGCTCCTGTGCGCGTAGGCAAGGACTTCCCCGCGGGGCTGCCGGGCCACGCCCGGGACGCCGCAAGGTCGGCCGTACGGCGGCGCGACCGGCGGGGGCGGGGGCGGTGCCGGCGGCGCGTGCCGGCCGCGGCGAGTGGCGGCGAGGACCACCGGCGGCGCAGTCTGTAAGCATGCGGGTGCCCATCCGGCCTTCTCCGGGACCGGGAGGCGGCGGCCACCACCAGGTCCTCTTCGTCGTCGCGAAGTGCGTGCCCTTCGCGATCGCGCTCCTGGTGCTGGCCATCGAGTTCACGCCCGCACACGTTCTCTACACAGGCCCCTTCCTGGTCGCCACGCCCGCGCTGGCCGCGGTGACGATGGGCCCCGCGGGCACCCTGGCCGCGGCCGGCCTGGCCGTGGCCGTGAGCGTGGCCACGGCCACGTACAACCACGCCTGGGGCAGTCAGCAGGTCTACAGCAACTTCATCGCCCTCTTCCTGGTGGCGCTGGCCAGCGCCACCACCAGCCGGATGGCCCGGGCGCGCAGCGCGAACGAGCTGAGCCAGGTCCGGCGGATTGCCTCGGCAGCCCAGAGGGTCCTGCTGCGGCCCGTCCCCGAGCGGCTGGGCCCGCTCCGCGCGGCCAGCCTGTACGTGGCGGCCGAGAAGGGCGCGCAGATCGGCGGGGACCTGTACGAGGCCATGGAGACCCGGTACGGGATCCGGATGATCGTGGGCGACGTCCGGGGGAAGGGCCTGCCCGCCGTACGCACGGCCGCGGCCGTGCTGGGCGCCTTCCGGGAGGCCGTGCACTACGAGCACGATCTGGTCGACGTCGTCAGGCACTGCGAGGCGGCCTTGCGCCGGGACGCCGCCGTGCCGGGCGCGGTCGACGAGGAGGCGCTCGTGGAGGGGTTCGTGACCGCGGTGGTGGCCCAGGTGCCGGACGGGCACGTGGTCGAGGTGGTCAACCGCGGCCATCCGCCGCCGCTGCTGCTGCGCGACGGAAGGGTCAGGGCACTCATGCCCGGAACGCCGCTGCCGCCGCTGGGCCTCGGCGAGTTCATCGCCGGCCCTCCCGGCACCAGGGAAAGCTACCCCTTCCTGCCCGGCGACCGCCTGCTGCTGCACACCGACGGCGTCAATGAGGCCCGCGACCGGGAGAACGCGTTCTTCGCCCTCCCCGAGGCCGTCGAGGCGATGCCCGACCGCAGCCCCCGGGAGTTCCTGGACCGGCTGTGCCAGGCGCTGGTCCGGCACGCCGAGGGCCGGCTGGAGGACGACGTCGCGATGATCCTCGTCGACCGTGTCGACGAGGACGAGGGGCCGTCCCGGTGACCCGCGTGCGGTGGCTCCTGGTGCGCGGCGAACGCGGCAATCCCGCGACGCGCCTGGACGACCGGCGCCCGGACGGCTCGCCGTGGTCCTGGGGCAACGAGGCCCGGCCGCTGGTCCACGGCGCCCCGTACTTCGCCGAGCTCCTGGCGGCGGTCGAGGCGATGCACGCGGGCGACCTGCTGCTGTTCACCGACTGGCGCGGCGACCCCGACGAGCGGCTCGACGGCCCCGGCAGCGAGATCGGCACGGTCCTGTGCCGGGCGGCCCGGCGCGGCGTCCTGGTCAAGGGCCTGCTGTGGCGTTCCCACCTGGACGGCCTCCACTTCAGCCAGGAGGAGAACCGACGCTTCGGCGAGGAGATCGCCCGGGCCGGCGGCGAATGCCTGCTCGACATGCGCGTCCGGCCCGGCGGCTCCCACCACCAGAAGCTGGTGGTGCTGCGCCACCCGGGCCGCCCCGAGCGGGACGTCGCGTACGTGGGAGGCATCGACCTGTGCCACAACCGCAACGACGATGCCGAGCACCGCGGCGACCGCCAGTCGCTGCCCCTGGCCGCCGCCTACGGGCCGCATCCGCCATGGCACGACGTCCAGCTGGCCCTGCGCGGACCGGTGGTCGGTGATGTCGAGGCCGTCTTCCGCGAGCGCTGGGAGGACCCGGCGCCGCTGAGCCGAAGCCCGCTCACCCGGCTGCGCGAGCTGGCACACCGCGAGGACGTCAGTGCGGACCCACTGCCGCCGCAGGCACCCGATCCGGAGCCCTGCGGCACCCACACGGTGCAGCTGCTGCGGACGTACCCGAACCGCCTGCTCCTTGGCTATCCCTTCGCCCCCGACGGCGAGCGGAGCATCGCCCGCGGCTACCTCAAGTCGCTGCGGCGGGCGCGGGCGCTGGTCTACCTGGAGGACCAGTACCTGTGGTCGACGCGGGTGGTGGCCGGATTCGCCGCGGCGCTGCGCCGGCAGCCGGGGCTGCGGATGGTCGCCGTCGTCCCCGCCTTCCCCGACCAGGACGGGCGGCTCACCCTGCCGATGAACCTGATCGGGCGCATCGACGCGCTGGCCGAGCTGCGCCGGGCCGGCGGCGACCGGGTCGCGGTGTACGGGCTGGAGAACCATGCCGGAACCCCCGTCTACGTCCACGCCAAGGTGTGCGTGATCGACGACGTATGGGCCTGCGTCGGGTCCGACAACATCAACCTCCGCTCGTGGACGCACGACTCCGAACTGGGCTGCGCCGTCCACGACGAGAGCGCGGACCGGCGCGCTCCGCGCGACCCGGGAGGCCTGGGCGACGGAGCCCGCGTCTTCGCCCGGGAGCTGCGCCTGAAGCTCATGCGCGAGCATCTCGACCTCGCCGACCCGGACCTGGCCCGCGACCCGGAGGCGGCTGCGGACACGGCCGCGGACACGGCTGCAGACGGGGACGGCGCGGACCGTCGGTCGTCCGTGCAGGAGTCGCTGTGCGACCCCGCCGAGGCCTTCGAGGCCTTCCGGGCGGCCGCCGCGGCGCTCGACGCCTGGCACGCGGGCGGCTGTCGGGGCCCCCGTCCGCCCGGTCGGCTGCGCCGCTACGTCCCGCCGGACCATCTGCCCGCGGGGCAGTGGGCGGTGGCCCGCCTGCTGCACCGCGCCCTGGTCGACCCCGACGGCCGCCCGATGGGGCTGAGGATGCGCGGGCGGTTCTGAACGGGGTCGCACAGCCGGCGGAAACCGACTGAACCGGGGCATTGTCCCCTCGCGCGGGTACCCCTCAAGCGGCCCATGAGTCGTGGGGTTAGCATATGAGCGCCGCCTAGCTCGAAAGATAAAGCCTGTGACTGTCAACGAGGACTCGTTCACCAACTGGAACCACCGCGAGGAGATCGCGGAGGCGATGATCCCGATCATCGGGAAGCTGCACCGGGAGCGGGACGTCAACATCCTGCTCCACAGCCGCTCCCTGGTGAACAAATCGGTGGTCAGCATCCTCAAGACCCACCGCTTCGCCCGGCAGATCGACGGCGAGGAGCTGTCGGTCACCGAGACCATGCCGTTCCTGCGGGCGCTCACCGCGCTGGACCTCGGTCCCTCCCAGATCGACCTCGGCATGCTCGCCGCCACCTACAAGGCCGACGACCACGGCCTGTCGGTCGAGGAGTTCACCGCCCAGGCCGTCGCCGGAGCCACGGGCGAGAACAAGCTGGCGCGCAGCGGGGGCCGCGACGTCGTCCTGTACGGCTTCGGCCGCATCGGCCGCCTGGTCGCCCGTCTGCTCATCGAGAAGGCCGGCTCCGGCAAGGGCCTGCGCCTGCGGGCCATCGTCGTCCGCGGCGGCGGCGACCAGGACCTGGTCAAGCGCGCCTCGCTGCTGCGCCGCGACTCGATCCACGGCCAGTTCCAGGGCACGATCACCGTGGACGAGGCCAACAGCACCATCGTCGCGAACGGCAACGCGATCAAGGTGATCTACGCCAACGACCCCTCCGAGGTCGACTACACGGCGTACGGCATCAAGGACGCCATCCTCATCGACAACACGGGCAAGTGGCGCGATCGCGAGGGCCTGTCCAAGCACCTGCGCCCCGGCATCGACAAGGTCGTCCTGACGGCCCCCGGCAAGGGCGACGTCCCGAACATCGTGCACGGCGTCAACCACGACACCGTCAAGCCGGACGAGCGGATCCTGTCCTGCGCGTCCTGCACCACCAACGCGATCGTCCCGCCGCTGAAGGCCATGGACGACGAGTACGGCGTGCTGCGCGGCCACGTCGAGACCGTCCACTCGTTCACGAACGACCAGAACCTGCTGGACAACTACCACAAGGCCGACCGCCGCGGCCGCAGCGCGCCGCTGAACATGGTCATCACCGAGACCGGCGCCGCCTCCGCCGTTGCGAAGGCACTTCCGGACCTCAAGGCCCCCATCACCGGCAGCTCGATCCGCGTCCCCGTCCCGGACGTCTCGATCGCCATCCTCAGCCTGCGCCTGGGCCGCGAGACCACCCGTGAGGAGGTCCTCGACCACCTGCGCGACGTCTCGCTGAACTCGCCGCTGAAGCGTCAGATCGACTTCACCACGGCCCCCGACGCCGTCTCCATGGACTTCGTCGGCTCGCGCCACGCGTCCATCGTCGACGCCGGCGCCACCAAGGTCGACGGCGACAACGCGATCCTCTACCTCTGGTACGACAACGAGTTCGGCTACTCGTGCCAGGTCATCCGCGTGGTCCAGCACGTCTCCGGCGTGGAGTACCCGACCTACCCGGCCCCGGCGGTCTGATCCCGCCCGGCCCCGTCGACACCGCCGCCCCGCCGCTCCGTGCCGCGGGGCGGCGGTGTTGGCGCCCCGCGGCGCTCACGCGTCCGCGGGCACCGGCCGCCGCAGCAGGTAGCCGGCCGCGGCCGCGACCAGCGCGGCCATGCACACGATGAACACCAGGCCGGCGCCCTCCAGGCCGATCGGTTCCACCAGCAGTCCTACGCCGATCACGGGTACGGAGATGCCCGCGTAGGCCACGACGAACAGCGTCGAGACCACCGCCGCGCGCCGGTCCGGCGGCGAGGCCGCGGTGACCGCCGACAGCGCCGCGCGGAAGGCCAGCCCCTGTCCGCCCCCGCCGACCAGCGCGCTCGCCACCACCAGGGCCAGCAGGTCCCACACCAGCGCGCCCGCCAGCAGCGCCAGCCCGGCCAGCAGCCCCGCGCAGCCCAGCGGCAGCGACCGCCGCACCCCGACCCGCCCGACCGCCAGCTGACCGGCGGTCGAGGCGAAGAAGGCCAGCGCGACGACCAGCCCGCTCACGGCCCGGTCGTGCACGTCGAGGGACTGCGCGAGGAAGGCCGGGCTGACCGAGGTGAACACCCCGAACAGCGCGAAGCCCGCGAACGCGGCGATCGCCGCCGGCCCGAACACCGACCGCACCTGCGGGGGCACACCGGGCCGCTCCGGTCGTACGGTGCGCAGCGGCCGCAGCTCCCGTACGGTCTCGTCCAGGCCCAGGAGGACGGCGGCCGACACCGCCACCAGGAACAGGTGCACGGCGAACGGCAGGTACAGCGGCCAGGGGGCGTACTGTGCGAGCACGCCGGCGAGCAGGGGGCCGCAACCCAGCCCGCCCATGGTGGCCGCCGTCGCCACGAACGTGGCCCGGGAGGACCCGCCGGGCGGCGCCAGCTCCATGACGTAGACCGTGGCGGCCCCCGTGAACAGTCCTGCCGACAGCCCGGACAACAGCCGCCCCGCGAACAGCCAGCCCGTCGCGGTGGCGCACAGGAAGCAGACGGCGCTGGCCGCGGAGAAGCCCAGGCCCGCCAGGAGCACCGGCCGCCGGCCCACGGCGTCCGAGGCGTTGCCCGCCAGCAGCAGCACAGCGATGACCCCGAAGGCGTACACGGCGTACACGACGGTCACCATCAGCTCGGAGAACCCGAACTTCTCCTGGTACAGGCCGTAGAGCGGAGTCGGCAGCGTGGTGCCGGCCATGCACACCGCGAACACCGCCCCGCCGAGCAAGCACTGGCGCCACCCTCGGCGATCACCGTCCATGCCGCCGACGGTAACCCGGGCCCTGCCGCCCCGCAGGCCGGGTCAGAGGCGGCCCGCGTGGAGCTCCAGCGGTCCCGCACCGCTGGCCCGGGCGTCGAGGCAAGCGGTGATCTGGCGCCGCAGCGCGCCCTTGACCAGGGTGCGGAGCTCGTCGGGCGCGACGGTGCGCCACTGCAGCAGTTCGGCGGGGTCCAACCGGATCCGGGCCAGCTCCGGGGCGTCGAGGACGCCGCCGTCGTAGAGGAAGCGGATGCGGGCCGGACGGCCCGGCTTGTGCGACCAGTTCACGGCGAGCAGGCGGCCCGGGGCCAGATCGAGGCCGAGCTCCTCGCGGACCTCCCGTCGGGCGGCGGCGCGCGGGATCTCGCCGAGGTCGCTGTCGATGCCGCCGCCGGGCAGGTTCCAGCGGTCGGTGCGGCCGTACGCGGGCTGCACCAGCAGGATCCGGCCGTCGGCGGAGGTGAAGAGCACGCTGGCCGCGGTCAGGGCCTTCGGCCGGCTGGCCCGGTGGCTGGCCGCGTCGAGCACGCCCGCGTGTTCCAGGGCCGCGCGCCGGGCCGGATCCAGGCCGGCCGGCGAGCCGGGGTGGGGTACACCGTCGACGAGGTGGGCGAAGGAGCCGGCGTACAGGGCGGCCAGCCCGGCGCGCAGCCGGGTCGCGGCCCGGGCGGGCAGGACCGCGCAGGCCTCCTCCGGCCGCAGCCAGCGGGCCTGCGTGATCCCGCCGTCGGTGGAGGAGAGCCCCATGGCCTCCGGGGGCGCGACCGGCCCGACGAGGTGGACGTGCACGATCAGGGAGCGGCCGAGCGGGCCCGGCGGCCTGGAGTCCACCGCCAGCAGCCGGCCCACCGGGGCGCCGAGGTCCAGCTCCTCCCACAGCTCGCGGGCCAGCCCCTGCTCCGGCGTCTCGGTGTCCTCCACCCTGCCGCCCGGCAGCTCCGGACCGGTCTGGTACGAGCCGGTGAGCACGAGGACCCGCCCGTGGGTGTCCAGGACGATCCCGGTGGCGGTCACGAGCGGCGCCGGCCGGTCGGCGTCGTACGCGTGCACCGCGTCGGGGGAGGGGCGGTCGGGCACGGGCGGTCTCCTGGGACTCGGGGCGTCGGCAGGAGACTATGCCGGGCCCGGGACCCGGGGCGGTTTCGGCATGCCGGGTCCGGTACGGGGACCGGCCCGCGCGGCGCAGCCGGGACTCACGCACGGGCCAGGAGGAGGCCGCCCATCGTGACCATGGTTGCCGCGAGCAGCCCGTCCATGACCCGCCAGGCCGAGGGACGGGCCAGCAGGCCGCTCAGCAGCCGGGCCCCGTAGCCCAGGCCGGTGAACCAGGTCAGGCTCGCCAGGCCCGCCCCGAGGCCGAAGGCCCAGCGCAGGTCGCCGCGGTCGGCGGCGAGGGAGCCGACGAGTAGCACGGTGTCCAGGTAGACGTGCGGATTGAGCCAGGTCATGGCCAGGCAGGTCAGCACGGCCCGGCGGGCGGATCCGGAGGTTGCCCCCTCCGCGGTGAGGGCGGCGCCGGGGGTGGGTCGCAGCACCCGGCGGGCGGCGAGTACTCCGTAGCAGACGAGGAAGCTCCCCCCGGCCAGCCCCACGACGGTCAGCGCGGCCGGCCAGGCGGTGACGAAGGCCCCGACGCCGGCGACGCCTAGGGCGATCAGGAGCGCGTCGGACAGCGCGCAGATGGCGACCACGGCGAGCACCGCGTGTCGGCGCACGCCCTGACGGAGGACGAAGGCGTTCTGCGCGCCGATGGCGACGATGAGGGAGAGTCCGGTGCCGAAGCCGGCCAGGGCCGCGGTGGTGATGCCGTGTGTCATGGCTCCGACCGTAGGCAGCCTGCGTCGTTCAGTACAGCTAAAGATTTTTACGTACCATTAGCCGTTGTGATGGACGAGCTTCCCCTGGACCAGGTGCGCACGCTGCTCGCCGTGGTGGACGAGGGCACCTTCGACGCGGCGGCGGCCGCCCTGCACGTGACGCCCTCTGCGGTCAGCCAGCGGGTGAAGGCCCTGGAGCAGCGCACCGGGCGGGTGCTGCTGATGCGGACCAAGCCGGTGCGGGCTACGGAATCCGGGGAGGTGGTGGTCCGCTTCGCCCGGCAACTGGCCCGGCTGGAGCGGGACGCGCGCGCCGACCTGGGCATGGCCGACGCGGGAGGCCCGGTGCGCCTGCCGATCGCGGTGAACGCGGACTCCCTCGCGACGTGGTTCCTGCCGGCCCTCACGCACGTCCCGCAGGATCCGCCGGTCTGCATCGAGCTGCGCCGCGAGGACGAGGCGCACACGACGGCGCTGCTGCGCGAGGGGCAGGTGATGGCCGCGGTGACCTCGTCCCCGGACCCGGTGGCCGGGTGCAGCGTCCGCATGCTGGGCCTGGCCCGGTACCTGCCGACGGCGAGCCCGGCGTTCGCCGCCCGGTACCTGGCGGGCACGCCGGAGCGGGACCTGCGCAGGGCGCCGACGATCGTCTTCGACCGCAAGGACGACCTCCAGGACATCTTCGTCCGCTCGCTGACCGGGGACGCCACGGCGGGCGCGGGGCCGGTGCGGCACCACGTGCCGACATCGGAGGGTTTCCGTGACGCGGTCGTCGCGGGGCTGGGGTGGGGGTTGGTGCCCGAACAACAGGCGGGCCCGCTCGTGCGCACCGGGGATCTGGTGCTGGTGGCGCCCCGACGGCCGTTGGACGTACCGCTGTACTGGCAGCAGTGGAAGCTGGACTCCCCGGCCCTTTCGACGGTGGCGGACGTGGTCGCGGCAGCGGCCGCGGAGGCGCTGCGCAGCCCCACGCCCTGAGCGCCGGGGCACCGCATAGGCTTGCCGGCCATGGAGTCCTACACGATCGGCCAGGCGGCCCGGTTGCTCGGCGTCAGCGTCGACACGGCCCGGCGCTGGGCGGACGCCGAACGTTTCCCCACCCGCCGCGAGGGCACCCGCAGGATGGTGGACGGGCCCGACCTGGCCGCGTTCTGCGTCGAGGCCGCGCAGGAGGGCGGCGAGGGGGAGGAGGCCCCGTACACCTCGGCGCGCAACGCCTTCCCGGGCATCGTCACCGGGGTGAAGCTCGGCACCGTCGACGCGCAGGTGGAGATCCAGGCCGGCCCGCACCGCATCGTGTCGCTGCTGACGCGGGAGGCGGTGGAGGAGCTCGGCCTGGAGGTGGGTGCGCGGGCCACGGCGCGGGTGAAGTCGACCAGTGTGTTCATCGACCGGGTCTGAACCGGGTCTGAACCGGGTCTGAAACGCCGCTGGAGGGGCCGGCGGTCGGCGGGCGGCGGCCGGGCGGGGGCCCCGGCGCGAGCCGGCCGTCCGGCGCCGGTGGCAGACTGGCCGCTGATCAGGGGAAGGTGAGTGGGGGCGTTGTTCAAGTTCAGCAACCTGCGCCGGGTCGTCCGCCGCGGCTACCGGCGGACCGTCGACCTCAGCCACCCCGCCCGCTCCCCCCTCGGCAGCGCGGTCGTCAACTGCCTGGTCTACCGGGACGGTGTGCGGGAGGCGGACTGCGCGGACGCCGGGGAGGCGCTGCGCCGGGTCCGCAAGACGGGCGACGGTTTCGTCTGGATCGGCCTGCATGAGCCGTCGCAGTCGGAGCTCGCCGGGCTCGCGGAGCTGTTCGACCTGCACCCCCTGGCCGTCGAGGACGCCGTGCACGCGCACCAGCGGCCCAAGGTGGAACGCTACGGCGACACGCTGTTCTCCGTCTTCAAGACCGTGCGCTACCTGGGGCGCGAGGAGTTGACCGCGGGCGGCGAGGTGGTGGAGACCGGCGAGCTGATGGCCTTCACCGGCCAGGACTTCGTCGTCACCATCCGGCACGGCGGCCGCAGCACGCTGGGGCCGGTGCGCGAGCAGCTGGAAGCCGCCCCGGACCAGCTGCTCCTGGGGCCCGCGGCGGTCCTGCACGCCATGGCCGACCACGTGGTCGACGACTACGTGGCCGTCACGGACGCCGTGCAGAACGACATCGATGCCGTGGAGACGGCGGTGTTCAGCGAGAACGGAGGCCGTGGCGATGCCGGCCGGATCTACCAGCTCAAGCGCGAACTCCTCGAACTGCGGCGGGCGATGGCCCCGCTGGGCCGCCCGCTCCAACAGCTTGCCACGCAGCCGATACCGGTCGTCCCGCCGGAGATCCGCGCGTACTTCAGGGATGTGGCCGACCACGTCACCCGGGCCACCGAGCAGATCGGCGCCTACGACACCCTCCTGGACTCCATCCTCCAGGCCCACCTCGCGCAGGTGACGGTCGCCCAGAACGAGGACATGCGCAAGATCACGGCATGGGCGGCCATCGTGGCGGTCCCCACCATGGTCTGCGGGGTCTACGGCATGAACTTCGAGCACATGCCGGAACTGCACTGGAGGTACGGCTACCCGCTCGTCCTCGGCGTCATGGCGCTCGCCTGCTTCGCCATCCACCGCGGCTTCCGCCGCAACGGCTGGCTCTGACACGGCCCGAGGAATCGCCGCCGCCGGAGCGGACCCGGGGCGGCACCGCGACCGCGCCCCCGAAGGCCGTCCGCGGTGTCGCGACGTGGTAACGATGTGGGTAACGATCGGGGCGGCGCACGGGGTGGCAAGTAGGCCTTGCATGGCGACGTTTCGGACGTTGCGGGACATGGCGCCGCGACGGTGTCCCGAATCCGTGGCCCCGGTGCCGGAAATCGGGCGGTCCGGCCCAATGTGGCGTCCCTGGAAGTGGCTTGACCTCGACGTAAGGGGGGCATAAGTTCTGCCCCGGCTTGCTCCAGCAGGACGGGCCGAACCAACCGTCCTCTGGGGGGACCCGTGAACTACTACCTCGACGTTCTGAAGAAGTACGCCGACTTCTCCGGCCGCGCGCGCCGCCAGGAGTACTGGATGTTCTTCCTCTTCCAGCTCGCCGCGCTGATCATCGTCTCGATCCTGGACGCCGTCCTCGGCACCTCCCCGTGGCTGTACATGCTCTACGCGCTGGGCACCCTCCTCCCGAACCTCGGTGTGACGGTCCGCCGCCTGCACGACACCGGCAAGTCGGGCTGGTGGGTCCTCATCTCCTTCGTTCCGCTCGTCGGCTTCATCTGGCTGATCGTCCTGCTGGCCACCGCCGGCCAGCAGCAGCCGAACGAGTACGGCCAGGACCCGAAGGTCCTCGCCGCCTGATCAGGCGTGCAGGCCCGGTCAGGGCTTGATGTGCCCGAGCGCCGCCCCGGCTGGGAACAGCCCGGGGCGGCGCTCGCGGCATTTCGGGGGAGCGGTCCGGTGCCGCGCGCCGGCCGCGTGACATGCGTCTCTCCCCCTGGCGGCCGGGGGCTGTGCTGACCGGCCCGAACACGAGATATCTTGATGTCGAGCAATGTTGCAGACGAGAGACGCAGACTGTGGAGCGGAGCATCCGGTGACTGACTCGACCATCATCTACACGCACACTGACGAGGCCCCGGCCCTCGCGACGTATTCCTTCCTGCCTGTGATCCAGGCGTACGCGTCGACGGCCGGTGTGAACGTCGAGACCCGTGACATCTCCCTGGCCGGTCGGATCATCGCCGTGTTCCCCGAGTACCTCGAGGAGAGCCAGCGGATCGCCGACGCCCTCGCCGAGCTCGGCGAGCTGGCGAAGACCCCGGAAGCCAACATCATCAAGCTTCCGAACATCTCGGCTTCGATCCCGCAGCTGAAGGCCGCGATCGCCGAGCTCCAGGGCCAGGGCTACGCCCTCCCGGACTACCCGGACGACCCGAAGACCGACCAGGAGCGCGACGTCCGCGCCCGCTACGACAAGGTCAAGGGCAGCGCCGTCAACCCGGTTCTGCGCGAGGGCAACTCCGACCGCCGCGCCCCCGGCTCGGTCAAGAACTACGCCAAGACGCACCCGCACCGCATGGGCGCCTGGACCACCGAGTCGAAGACGAACGTCGCCACCATGGGCGCGAACGACTTCCGCTCCACCGAGAAGTCCGTCGTCGTCGCCGAGGCCGGCACCCTGCGCATCGAGCACGTCGCCGCCGACGGCGCCACCACCGTGCTGCGCGAGTCCGTCCCGGTCCTCGCCGGAGAGGTCGTCGACGCGTCCGTCATGCACGTCGACGCGCTGCGCACCTTCCTCAACGACCAGATCGGGCGCGCCAAGGCTGAGGGCGTCCTGTTCTCGGTGCACCTCAAGGCCACGATGATGAAGGTCTCCGACCCGATCATCTTCGGCCACGTGGTCCGCGCCTTCCTGCCGAAGACCTTCGCCCGTTACGGCGAGACCCTCGCCGCCGCCGGCCTGTCGCCCAACGACGGCCTCGGCGCGATCCTGAACGGTCTGGGCTCCCTGCCCGACGGCGACGCCATCAAGGCCTCTGTCGATGCGGAGATCGCCGAGGGCCCGGCCCTCGCCATGGTGGACTCCGACAAGGGCATCACCAACCTGCACGTGCCGTCCGACGTCATCGTCGACGCCTCCATGCCGGCCATGATCCGCACCTCGGGGCACATGTGGGGCCCCGACGGCAACGAGGCCGACACCCTCGCCGTCCTCCCGGACAGCAGCTACGCCGGTGTCTACCAGGTCGTCGTCGACGACTGCCGCGCCAACGGCGCCTTCGACCCCGCCACCATGGGCTCGGTGCCGAACGTCGGCCTCATGGCCCAGAAGGCCGAGGAGTACGGCAGCCACGACAAGACCTTCGAGATCGCCGCCGCGGGCACCGTCCGCGTCGTCGACGCCGCGGGCAACGCGATCATCGAGCAGGAGGTCGCCGCCGGAGACATCTTCCGCGCCTGCCAGACCAAGGACCTGCCGATCCAGGACTGGGTCAAGCTCGCCGTCACCCGGGCCCGCGCCACCGGCGCCCCGGCCGTCTTCTGGCTCGACGAGACCCGCGCCCACGACGCGCAGCTGATCGCCAAGGTCAGGACGTACCTCGCGGACCACGACACCGAGGGTCTGACCATCGAGATCCTCTCCCCGGTCGAGGCCACGAAGTTCTCCCTGGAGCGCATCCGCCGCGGCGAGGACACCATCTCGGTGACCGGCAACGTGCTGCGCGACTACCTGACCGACCTCTTCCCGATCCTGGAGCTGGGCACCAGCGCCAAGATGCTGTCGGTCGTCCCGCTCATGAACGGCGGCGGGCTCTTCGAGACCGGTGCCGGCGGCTCCGCGCCGAAGCACGTCCAGCAGCTGGTCAAGGAGAACTACCTGCGCTGGGACAGCCTGGGCGAGTTCTTCGCGCTGGCGGCCAGCTTCGAGCACCTCGCGACCACCACCGGCAACGCCCGCGCCCAGGTGCTGGCCGACACCCTGGACCGCGCGACCGGCACCTTCCTCAACGAGGACAAGTCGCCGAGCCGCAAGCTGGGCGGCATCGACAACCGCGGCAGCCACTTCTACCTCGCCCTGTACTGGGCGCAGGAGCTGTCCCGCCAGATCGACGACCCGAAGCTGGCCGCGGCGTTCGAGCCGCTGGCCAAGACCCTCGCCGAGCGCGAGGAGGCCATCGTCGGCGAGCTCATCGCGGTGCAGGGTTCCCCGGCCGACATCGGCGGCTACTACCAGCCCGACACCACCAAGGCCGCGGCGATCATGCGCCCGTCCGCGACCCTCAACGAGGCGCTCGGCCTGCTCGGCTGACGTCCGCTGACGCGCTCCGCCCCGGCCGGGCCCTGTGCCCGGCCGGGGCGGTCCCGTGTTCGCGGTCCCGTGTGCGCGGTCCCGTTGTGGCGGAGCCGTTTGTGCAGCCCGGTCCGCCCGGGAGGACCGGGCCCCAGGGCCCCGGGCTCAGAGCCGGTGGATGCGTTCCTGGTCGAATGCCAGCGGGGACCGTCCGGCGGCCAGGATCCGCAGCCCCGGGGCCACGGTCAGCAGGGTGCGCAGCCAGGCCAGGGCGTCCTGGCCGAGCTGCTCGGTGCCGTCCAGGACGAGCAGCATGTCCCGCTCGGCCAGCCAGGACGCCGCGTACCTCGTCGTCCCGCAGGGCGGCGGCGCAGGTACGCCGGGTACGGAGCCCAGCTCGGCCGTCAGTTCGCGGACGCCGTAGCCGCCTTCCAGCGGGTCGAGGTCGACGACCGCCACCCCGTCGCAGAAGTTGGACGCCAGCCGCCGGGCGATCTCCCGTACCAGCAGGCTCCGCGGCTCGCGGAATCCGCCCGCCACCGTCAGCACCCGTCCCCGCCGGACGGCGGTGAGCAGCCGGGACATCTCGGCGGACGTCGCCGGGAGCCTTCCGGCCGACCCCGATTCCCTCATCGGCACGATGCCCCCCATTGCATGCGTGACCACGTGCGGCCGTACCCCAGGGATCTTTCGCTCGCGTGACGACGATTATGCGCCACTTGCGCAGTATCGCTAGGGGAATGTCGCATTCCGATCCGGCGGTCCGTTGCCGCCCAGGTCAGACCGCCCCCTCCCGCGGCCCGGCGGGTCGCCGCCGGTCCCGGAGACGCGCCGCCGCCGTCCCCGTCGCCCCCGCCGCCCGCGCCGCCCGCGCCGGCAGAACCGGCGGTCGGCGTAGTTCCCGTCGTCCCCGTGACGTACGTGCACGGTCCCCGACCCCGGCGAACGCTTGTCCGGAAGCCGGGGATGGGCTCTACTGCTGTCCAGCCCCCACCGGGGTGCATTCGCGGGAGGGGCCACGATGACAGCGGACCGGCGCACGGACCGGCGAGCACGACGCAGAGCGCACGGCGCGGACCGGGCGGCACGCCCCGTGTCGCACCGGCGCCGGCCGGCCGTCCGGGGCGGCCGGCCGCTGCTGGCCCTGCTCCTGTCCGGCTTCCTCGTCGTCGGTGTCTGCGCGGCCACCGGCATCGCCTGGGACCCGCTCGGCGGCGCCCCCGAACAGAACACCACGGTCCGCGGCGCCTCCGCCCCGCAGTCCACCGGACCCGGCTTCCCACCCGGCGCGGGCGACCCGACCCCGGCGCAGCCGCAGCAGAGCCCCCCGCCCACCCGGCGCCCGGCGGCCGACGGCGATTCCGGGGGAGCGGTGGACTCCGGAGCGGCGCGCCCCGCCGGCGCCCTGCCCTTCGACATGCCCCGCCCGGCCGCGCTGCGCTCCGGCCGAGCGGGCGGGAAGCTGGTCTTCGCCCACTACTTCACCCCGTACCCGCTCTCCCTCGACAATGCGGACGCGGACAAGGACTACTACACCCGCAACTACCTCGACCCCGATGGGGAAAGCGGCAAACACGGCAGGTACGGCGGCCTGCTGCGGGACCGCCCGCTGCCCGTCACGCCCAAGGGCGGCGACTGGGAGTACGCCAACCTCCAGCAGGAGGTGCGCACGGCGCGGGACGCCGGCATCGACGGCTTCACCCTCGACCTGCTCTCCCTCTCCGGCAAGAACTGGGACCGCGCCAACCTGCTCATGGCGGCGGCCCGTTCGGTGGACCCCGCTTTCAAGATCATGCTCATGCCGGACATGACCTCGCTGAAGACCGACGATCCCCGCGTGCTCGCCGAGGCGCTCGCCACGCTCGCCGACGCCTCCGCCGCACACCGGCTCCCCGACGGCCGACTCGTCGTCTCCCCCTTCAAGGCGGAGGCGAAGAGCGTGACGTGGTGGACGGAGGTCATCCGGGTCCTCAAGGCCGACCACGGCATCCGCACCGCCTTCGTCCCGCTCTTCCTCGACTTCGGCGCCCACACCGGCGAGTTCGCCCCGATCAGCCACGGCTTCTCCGAGTGGGGCAGCCGCAGCTACACCGGCCAGGAGAGCTCCACGCGCGACGTCCGGCGGGCCCACGGCATGGGCAAGATCTGGATGCAGCCCGTGTCGGTCCAGGACGCCCGCCCCAACCAGGGCATCTACGACGAGGCCGGCAACACGGCGACCCTGCGCGCCACATGGACGCGCGCCATCGAGGACGGCGCCGACTGGGTCCAGCTCACCACGTGGAACGACTACTCCGAGGGCAGCCAGTTCGCGCCCTCGCTGCACAACGGCCACGCCTACCTCGACCTGACCTCCTACTACCTGACCCGGTTCAAGACGGGCGGCTGGCCGAAGGTCGTCCGGGACACCCTGTACCTCACCTCGCGCACGCAGTTCGCGGACGCCGACCCGACCGGCGACCAGTCGCTGGTGATGTCGCTGCGCAAGGGAAGCGCACCGGCCCGCGACACGGTGGAGGTCCTCAGCTTCCTCACCTCACCCGCGACCGTGCGCACGACCGTCGGCACGGCGCAGGACAGCCACGACGCCCCCGCCGGGATCCACTCCGCACTGCTGCCGCTCAGGACGGGCACCAGCGCGGCCCACGTGGTCCGCGACGGGAGGGCGACGGCGAAGGTGGACCTGCCCTACCGGGCGGATCACACGGTGGAGGTGCAGGACCTCCAGTACTACGCGGCGACCAGCGGCCGCGAACCGTAAGCCGCGGCAGCGGCTGCCGACCGCCCGGGCCTCAGCTCCGGGCTGTCTGCCCCGGCCCGGCGGCGCGGCCGCGGCCCGCCCGGGCCGGACCGGCTGCGCACCCAGCCGCCCGGCACGCCCGCGGTCGGGCACCTGCCCTGCGCAGGCGGCCGCCGGCCCCCCCGGCGGGGCCGTAGCGTTCCGGCCCCGCCGGGGGCCGTGGTCTTCCGGTCCGCGAGACCGGCGGGAGATGATCCGGGCGACAGCCGCGCCGCACCCGGAGGTTCCGTGACCGAGACGACACGTCCCGCCGAACGCCCCGCCGAGCCGCCCGCAGGCCGCCCGCAGCCGGGGGAGTTCCCCGGCGGGCCCGCCCTCTTCCGCCTCGACGCCCGCGTCGCCCACCTCAACCACGGCTCGTTCGGCGCGGTCCCCGTGCCCGTACAGGAAGCCCAGGCCCTGCTGCGGGCCGAGGCGCACGCCGACCCCGACGCCTTCTTCACCGCCCTGCCGGACCGCCTGGAACAGGCCCGCGCTCGGATCGCCGCGCACCTCGCCGCCGACGCGGACGGCCTCGCCTTCATCGCCAATGCCACCGAAGGCGCCCATCTCGCCCTCGGCGCCGTCCCGCTCGCCCACGGCGACGAGATCCTGGTGACCGACCACGGCTACGGCACCGTCACCGCGGCCGCCGCCCGCCGCGCCCCGGTCACCACCGTCGCCCTGGACCCCGCCCTGCCCGACGAGGACGCCGTGCGCGAGACCGTGCTGGCCGCGCTGACGCCGCGTACCCGGGTCGCGGTGCTCGACCACGTCAGCTCGCCGACCGCCCGGGTCATCGCCTCGCCCCGCCTGGTCGCCGCACTGCGCGAGCGCGGCGTGACCACCGTCGTCGACGGCGCCCACGCACCGGGCATGCTCGCGGACCCGCTCGGCACCGGTGCCGACTTCTGGTTCGGCAACCTCCACAAATGGGGCTACGCCCCGTCCGGCACCGCCCTGCTCGCCGTCGCCCCCCAGCACCGCCACCGGGTCCGGGCACTCGTCGCCTCCTGGGAGGACGGGCACGGCTTCCCGCGCTCCGTCGAGAACCGCGCCACCGCCGACTACACCGGCTGGCTCGCCGCCCCCGACGGACTCGACCTCATCGAAGCCCTCGACGCCGCCAAGGTCCGCGCCCACAACAGCACCCTCGCCGCCCACGGCGCCGCGCTGCTCGGCGAGATCCCGGGGCTCGCCGCGCTCCCGCACACCGACGGCCTCGCCATGCGCTCCCTGCGCCTGCCGCCGGGTGTCGCCGAGACCCCGGAGCACGCCCGCGCGCTGCGCGAGCGGATCGCGGAGCGCCTGCGCATCCGGGTGCTGATCTGGCCCTGGCCGGGCGGCGGCGGCATCCGGGTCTGCGGGCAGATCTACAACCGCCCCGAGGAGTACGCCCGCCTCGCCGCCGCCCTGCCCGGCCTGCTGCTCAGGGGCGCCTGAGCAGGTAGGTGTCCATGATCCAGCCCTTGCGGGCGCGGGCCTCGGTCCGCAGTTCCTCGATGTGCCCCGCGACCTCCGCCAGCCTGCCCTGCACCAGGATCTCGTCGGGGGTGCCCACGTAGGCGCCCCAGTAGATGTAGAGGTCCTGGTCCAGGTGGGCGGTGAAGGCGTGCCGCGCGTCCAGCATCACCACCACGTCGTCCACTCCGGCCGGCCAGCCCTCGGCCAGCCGGCGCCCGGTGGTGATCTGGACCGGCCGCCCGACCCGGTTCAGATGGGTCCGGTGCCGCGCCAGGAGCGCGGAGACGCTGCTGATGCCCGGTACGACCTCGTGCTCGAAGACCACCCGGCCGCGCTCCAGCACCTCGTCGAGGATCGCGAGCGTGGAGTCGTAGAGCGACGGGTCGCCCCACACCAGGAACGCCCCGGTCTCGCCGTCGGCCAGGTCCTCCGCGACGAACCGCTCGAAGAGTTCGGCCCGCGCGCTGCGCCAGCCGTCCACCGTCGGGGCGTACTCGGCGGGCGTCCGGTCCCGGTCCGGGTCGCGGCCCTCCACCAGCCGGTGGCCGGGGCGGGCGTGCGCGTCGAGCATCGCGCGCCGCAGCCCGGTCAGATCCGACTTCTCCTCACCCTTCTCCAGGATGAGGAATGCGTCCGCCGCGCCGATCGCCCTGACCGCCTGGAGGGTCAGGTGGTCCGGGTCGCCCGCGCCTATGCCGATCACTGAGAACTTCTTCACCCGGCTATTGTGCCCATCATGCGTGCGGCCCTGTTCGTCACCTGCGTCAACGACGCGCTGTATCCGCGGACCGGCATCGCCGTCGTCCGCCTCCTGGAGCGTCTCGGTGTCGCGGTGGACTTCCCGGCCGCCCAGAGCTGCTGCGGGCAGCCGCAGTACAACACGGGCTACCGGTACGAGGCCGAACCGCTGGTGCGCCGGACGGCGGCGGCCTTCGCCGGCCACCCATACGTGGTCACGCCCTCCGGCTCCTGCGCCGCGATGATCCGTGCGCACTACCCGCGGATCGGCCTGAAGGCGGAGCGGGAGGGGCGAGGGGCGGAGCTGGCGGACGCCGCCCGGTCGCTCGCGCCGCGCGTGTACGAGCTCACCGAGTTCCTGGTCGACGTGCTCGGGGTGACGGACGTGGGCGCCTACTTCCCGCACACCGTCACCTACCACCCCTCCTGCCACGGCCTGCGCGGCCTGGGACTGGGGGACCGGCCCCGACGGCTGCTGGCCGCCGTCAAGGGCCTGGACCTGGTCGACCTGCCGGGGGCGCAGGAGTGCTGCGGTTTCGGGGGCACCTTCGCCGTCAAGAACCCGGACGTCTCCACCGCCATGGGCACCGACAAGATCGCCGCCGCGACCGGCACCGGGGCCGAGGTGCTGTGCGCCTCCGACAACTCCTGCCTCTCCCATCTCGACGGCCTCCTGCGGCGGTCGGGGGCACCGCTGCGGACCCTGCACCTCGCCGAGATCCTCGCGGCGACCGAGGAGGAACCGCTGCCATGACGGGCTTCAGAGGCGCCACGGGCGCCCCCGGAACCACCGGAACCACCGGCACCCACTTGGGCATGCCCGCCTTTCCCGAGGCGGCCCGCGAGGCCGTACGGGACGGCGTCCTGCGTGCCAACCTCCGGCACGCCACGCACACCATCCGCGACAAGCGGGCGCGGGCCGTCGCCGAGCTGGCGGACTGGGACCGGCTGCGCGCCGCGGGCAAGGCGGTCAAGGACCACACACTGCGCCACCTCGACCGCTACCTGCTCCAGTTGGAGGCGGCGGTGACGGCGGCGGGCGGCACCGTCCACTGGGCCGTCGACGCCGACGAGGCCAACCACATCGTCACGGAGCTCGTCCGCGCGACCGGCGAGCGCGAGGTCGTCAAGGTCAAGTCGATGGCCACCCAGGAGATCGGTCTCAACGAGGCCCTGGAGGCCGCCGGGATCACCGCGTACGAGACCGATCTCGCCGAGCTCATCGTGCAGCTCGGGCACGACCGCCCCTCCCACATTCTGGTCCCGGCCATCCACCGCAACCGGTCCGAGATCCGCGACCTCTTCCGTGCCGAGATGGGCCGCTGGGGCCGCCCCGCACCCGATCCCCTCGGCGACGACCCGCGGGAACTCGCCGAGGCGGCGCGTCTGCACCTGCGCGAGAAGTTCCTGCGCGCCAAGGTCGCCGTCTCCGGCGCCAACTTCATGGTCGCCGAGACGGGCACGATGGTCGTCCTCGAATCCGAGGGCAACGGCCGGATGTGCCTGACCCTCCCCGAGACCCTGATCTCGGTCGTGGGCATCGAGAAGGTCGTCCCCACCTTCCGCGACCTGGAGATCTTCCTCCAGACGCTGCCGCGGTCCTCGACGGCCGAGCGGATGAACCCGTACACGACGATGTGGACCGGTACGACGGACGGCGACGGGCCCCCCGCCTTCCACCTCGTCCTCCTCGACAACGGGCGCACCGACACCCTCGCCGACGAGACCGGCCGCCAGGCCCTGCGCTGTATCCGCTGCTCCGCCTGCCTCAATGTCTGCCCGGTCTACGAACGCGCCGGCGGCCACGCCTACGGATCGGTCTACCCCGGCCCCATCGGCGCCGTCCTCAGCCCCCAACTGCGCGGTACCGCAAGCGAGATCGACGCCTCGCTGCCCTACGCCTCCACCCTGTGCGGGGCCTGCTACGACGTCTGCCCGGTCGCCATCGACATCCCTGACATCCTCGTCCACCTGCGGGAACGGGTGGCCCAGGGCGGACCGGCGACCCGCGACGGCATCCGTGTACGGATCCGCCCCGCGCGCCGGCACACCGCGGAACGCGCCGCCGTGCGCGCCTCCCGGCTGCTGCTGGACCGCCCGGAGGCGCTGCGCGCGGGCGAGCGCCTGCTGGCCCGCGCCCGCAGGCTGGCGCCGCGCCGGCTGCCCGGCCCCGGCCGCGCCTGGACCGACACCCGCGAGCTGCCCCTGCTGCCCGCCGAGTCGTTCCGCGACTGGTGGACCCGGGAACGGGGAACCCCGCAGTGACCGGCAAAGACCGCATCCTGGCCCGCATCCGCCGGGCGGTGACCCCGCCGGGAAGGCAGGCGGGTACCGGGACCGGCCCCGGCGCCGACGTCCCGAGGGACTACCTGCGGGTACACGGCGCGCGCACCCCGGACGAGCGCGTGGACCTGCTGGCCGCGAACCTCGCCGAGTACCGCGCGCGGGTCCACCGCACGGACGGGGACGGCCTGCGGGACCTGCTGGGACGCCTGCTGGCGGACGCCGCGACCGTGCAGCTCCCGCCCGCCCTCGGCCACCGCCTGCCGTCGGAGCCGTCGCTCACCTTCGTCCCCGACCGGGCGGCGCAGACCCCTCGGGAACTGGACCGGGTCGACGCCGTGGTGACCGGCTGCGCCCTCGCGATCGCCGAGACCGGCACGATCGTCCTCGACGGCGGCCCGGACCAGGGCCGCCGCCGCATCACCCTCGTCCCCGACCACCACATCTGCCTGGTGCGCGTCCCGGACCAGGTCGTGGACTCCGTCCCCGAGGCCCTGCCGCTCCTGGACCCGCGCCACCCGCTGACCTGGATCTCCGGCCCGTCGGCGACCAGCGACATCGAGCTGGAGCGGGTGGAGGGCGTCCACGGCCCCCGCAGACTCGACGTGGTCCTCGTGGGCGCCCCGGACCGGGGGCGGCGGCCGGGGGCGCGCGACCGGTAGCGGGTGCGGGACCGCGAGCGGGGGCGGGCAGGGGCCCGGGGTCACAATAGGGCCATGTCATCCCACATCGCCCTGACCGCCCTCCTGGTCCACGACTACGACGAGGCCATCGACTTCTACACGCGTGCCCTCGGCTTCGATCTGGCCGAGGACACGGCCCGCCCGGACGGCTCCCGCTGGGTGGTCGTACGCCCGCCCGGCGCCACCGAGTCCGCCCTGCTGCTGGCCCGAGCCAAAGACGAGGCCCAGCGCTCCCGCGTCGGCGACCAGACCGGCGGCCGCGTCGGATTCTTCCTGCACACCGACGACTTCGCCCGCGACCACGCCCGGATGACCGCCGAGGGCGTCCGCTTCCTGGAGACCCCGCGCCACGAACCGTACGGCTCCGTGGCCGTCTTCGAAGACCTCTACGGCAACCGCTGGGACCTGCTCCAGCCCGCCCTCCGCTGAGGGCCGGCCGTACCCGTCCCCCCGGCGGGCCTGTGCCGACAGCCTCGGCCCGCCACCCTGTCGCGACGATGCCCGCAGGTGCCCCGTACGGGGGTCCCCCTCCGACGGCCTCAGCGGCCGCAGCCCAGCCGGGGGGCCTCCCGTGCGGCGTCGACGGCCACGCCGGCCCGCTCCACCCGGCCCGCCAGCTCCCGGGCCCACCGGACCAGGCCCGGCACGTCGAGCCCGTACGGGTCCCCCCGCAGCCCCTCGATGCCGTCGGCCCCGCGCCGCAGCAGCCGCGCCCCGCCCACCGTGTTGCCACGGGCGGCGTGCGTCAGCCCGACCGCCAGCTGCGCCAGTCCCCGCCACAGCGGCGCCGAGGCCCCGGGCCCCGACTTCCAGGCGTCCTCGAAGACCTCGTGCGCGTGGAAGGGCTTCCCTGCGTCCAGCAGCCGCTGCGCCTCGCGCACCGTCTCCGCGGGCGAGCGCACGACCCCTTCCGGCTGCCGCTCCACACCCGGCGCGCCGTAGGCAAGCGGCCGTCCCAGCCCATCCCTCGGACGGGCGTTCCTCGCCCGCCCTTCACCGTCCCTGTCCCGTGCGTTCACCGTCCCATCCTGCACCGCGCCGATTACCCGTGCATGCACACCCCTCGGCGTGGGGTAATGTTCTGCATGTGCCGCCGAGCACGGGGAAACCCGCAGGTCGAAGGTACATCGGGACGTGGCGCAGCTTGGTAGCGCACTTGACTGGGGGTCAAGGGGTCGCAGGTTCAAATCCTGTCGTCCCGACCATGCGGAATCGCAGGTCGGAGGCCGTATCGGAATTTTCCGATACGGCCTCAATGTCGTTTTCGGGCGCCAGTTGGGGGCCACGCCGGCCCGAGCGGGTCAGGCGGCGGTCATGGCCGTGAGCGGCAGTGAACGAGGTGCACGGAGCACCGTGGGGTGCGCGGACAGCGCGGTGCCGGGCCGCTGGGTCGAGCGGCCGGCGGTCACCGGCCTGCGGGCCACCGCCCGCGCCGCGGCACCGAGTCCAGGAGGAGTCGGGTGTACGCGTGTTGGGGAGCTTCCAGGACCTGTGGGGCCGGACCCGTCTCCACGACCTGACCGGACTTGAGCACGAGGATCTCGTCGGCGATGTGTCGGACCACCGCCAGATCGTGTGTGACGAACAGGTAGCCGATCCCCGACGCGCTGCGGATCCGCCCGAGGAGTTCGAGGATCTGCGCCTGGATCGAGACGTCGAGCGCGGCGACGGCCTCGTCGAGGACGAGGATCCGGGGCTCCACCGCAAGGGCACGGGCGATCGCCACGCGCTGGCGCTGGCCGCCCGAGAGGTCACGGGGGAGGGCGGCTGCCTCGCGCGTGCCGAGACCGACCTGGTCCAGGAGTTGGGCGACCCGGCCGCCGCGGCCCGGCGCGTCGAGATCCGTGTGGAGGCGCAGCACCTCGTCCAGGCAGCCGGAGACGGTCACCCGCGGATCGAGGGAGAGGTACGGATCCTGGAAGACCATCTGGATCTCCCGGGCCCTGGCCAGCCGTTCCACCCGGCGACGGGGCCGGGTGGAGCGGTCCCGGCCGTCCAGGCGGACGGTCCCGCCGTCCGGGCGCTCCAGTCCGACGAGCATCCGCGCCGTGGTGGTCTTGCCGCTGCCCGACTCACCGACGATCGCGAGGGAGGCCCCGGGCGCCAGGGAGAACGACACGCCGTCGACGGCCGTGTGGTCGCCGTATCGCTTGCGTAGTCCCTCGACGGCCAGGCCCTCGGCGACCGGTCCTTCGGCTTCCGGTCCCCTCTTCCCCGAGGCGGTCACAGCGCGATCCCTTCGTCGGCGCGGTGGCAGGCGGCGAGTCCGTCGCCGTGCCGGGTGAGTTCGGGCTTCTCCTGTGAGCAGCGCGCCACGGCGTGGGCGCAGCGCGCGGCGAAGGCGCAGCCCGGCGGCGCTTCGGCCAGGGAGACGGGACGCCCGGGGACGGGACGGGGCGCGGGCACCCCGGCTTCGATGCTCGGCGTGCAGGAAATCAGCCCCGCCGTGTACGGGTGCCGCGGCCGGTCGAACAACTCGTCGGTACCGCGCGTCTCCACGATCCGGCCCGCGTACATCACATAGACCCGGTCACAGACGGTGGCGGCCAGTTCGAGGTCGTGAGTGACGAAGAGCAGGCCCGTGCCCCGCTCGGCCCGCAGGCGGGTGAGGAGTTCGATGATCTCCGCCTGGGTCGTGACGTCCAGGGCGGTCGTCGGCTCGTCGGCGACGATCAGTGCGGGTTCGGCCGCGAGGGCGGCGGCGATGACCACCCGCTGGAGCATGCCGCCGGAGAACTCGTGCGGACGGCGGCGCAGGGCGCCGCGCGGATCACGGATGCCGACCGCGTCGAGGAGTTCGAGGGCCCGCGCGGTCGCCGTGGCGGCCGGGGTCCCGGCCGCGCGCAGCCCTTCGGTGAGGAAGTCGCCGACGCGGCGCAGCGGGTTCACGGAGGCGCGCGGGTCCTGGAAGACCATCGCGACCTGTCGGGTGCGAAGCCCGGTCAGCTCCGCGCGGCTCATGGTGAGGACATCCCGGCCGGCGACCCGGACCTCGCCGCTGGTCCGTGCGCCGGCGGGCAGCAGCCCGAGGACGCTGCGGCACGCGACCGACTTCCCGGAGCCGGACTCGCCGACGAGGCCGACACTCTCCCCGGGGTGCACCCGCAGGCCGACTCCGTCCAGGACCGGCCGCGCGGCGCGGGAGTCGGTCAGGTGGACCCCGAGACCGTCGATCTCCAGGACCGGATCCCTCCCGCCGGCCGGGGTCGCGGTCGCGTCCGTCCGTTTCCGCTGTTCCTTCATGCGGTTCACCTCTTCCGCCTCGCGATGCGGTCGGCGAGGCCCTCGCCGACGATGCCGAACGCCACCACGGCCAGCACGATGCACGCGGAGGGCGCGAGGGCGGGCAGCATCGCCCCCTGCTGGACGGCCGACTGGCCTTCGTTGATCATGGCGCCCCAGTCGGCGGTCGGCGGCTGCACGCCGAAGCCGAGGTAGGAGAGCGCCGCCAGGTCCATCAGCGCGTACCCGAAGTTCATCGCCGACTGGGCGAAGACGGTGGGGGCGATGTTGGGCAGGAGGTGGCGCAGGCACACGTTCCAGCCGGACCAGCCCTGCACCAGGTAGCACTCGATGTAGGGGCGGGTCTTCTCCTGGCGCGCGATGCCGCGGACCAAACGGCCCACGTACGGGGTGTACGCCACCGCCATCGCGATGACGGGCGCGGTCATCCCCGAGCCGACGACGGAGACGAGCAGGATCGCGAGCAGGAGTCCGGGGATCGCGAAGGCCATGTCCATCGAGCGGGACAGGACCGAGTCCACCCAGCCGCCGCGCCAGGCGGCCAGCACGCCGAGCAGGGTGCCGGCCAGGGTGGAGACGCCGACGACGAGCAGCGGGCCGAGCAGCCCGGTGAGGGCCCCGTGCATCAGCCTCGACAGGATGTCCCGCCCGGACTGGTCGGTGCCGAGCAGGTGTTCGCCGGTGGTTCCGGCAAGGCTCGCCGAGAGGTCGAGGGCCTCGGGGTCGTACGGCGCCAGGACGGGGGCGAGCACGGCGATCAGCACGAGAGCGGCGAGCACCGCGACCGAAGCGGTGAACAAGGGCCCCTGGGCGACGAGGCGCAGGGGGCGCAACCCCGGCCTGCGGCGCAGGACGTCGGGTTCCGCAGGTGCGGTCGTGGTCATGAGGAGCCTTCCCCGTGGAGCGACAGCCGGGGGTCGATCAGGGGTGCGAGCAGGTCGACCGCGAGGTTGACGAGGACGAAGGCGCCCACGCTGAGGAGGGTGATCGCCTGCACGACGGCGAAGTCCTTCGCGGTGACCGACTGTACGAGCAGGGAACCGAGGCCGGGCACGTCGAAGGCGGTCTCGACGATCGAGGTGCTGATGAGGAGTCCGGCGAGCATCGTGCCACCGACGGTGACGACCGGGCCGAGCGCGTTGCGCAGCACGTGCCGACGGACCACGGTACGCTCCGGGACGCCGCGGGCGCGTGCCACCTCGACGTGTTCCCGGCCGAGTTCGTCCAGCATCGCCGAGCGGGTCACCCGGGCGAGCAGGCCCGCGAAGGTCAGCGCCAGTGCGATGGCCGGCAGGGTCAGGTGGTACAGCCTTTCGGAGAATCCGACGGGTGCGCCACCGGGGCCGGGGAACCAGCCCAGACGGACGGAGAACAGGGACACGAGCGCGATCGCGGTCACGAAGGACGGGGTGGCCGTGGCGAGACCGGTGCCGAGGAGCACCGCGCGGTCCAGCGGCCCGGGACGCAGCGCGGCGAGTACTCCTGCCGCGATGCCGATGAGGGTGACGAGCAGCGCCGCGTATCCGACCAGAAGGGCCGTGCCGGGCAGCCTGGATCCCAGGAGGGTGGAGACGTCCTGGTGGAACTGGGCGGAGCTGCCGAAGTCGCCCTGGAGGACCCCGCCGAGCCACCTGGCGTACTGCACGGTGAGCGGGTCGTCGAGGTGGTACTGGGCGCGCAGGGCCGCCACGGCCTCGGGGGTCGCGGGGCGGCCGTGGAGCAGGAAGGACACCGGGTCGCCGGGGGCCAGGTGGATGCTGCCGAAGACCACGAGAGAGGTCACGAACAGCACGGCCAGCAGCCCGAGGACGCGTCCGACGAGATAGCGCGTCATTTCGCCGCGGCCCCGATCGTCGCGGCCCACGGGTAGTACAGCTGGGCGATCCCGGTCGGGGCGCCGGTGACGCGCTTGCCGAGGAAGAGCACGTAGGGCGCTTCATAGACGGGGATGACCGGCAGCTCGCGCAGCGCGATCTTCTGCAGCTCGGCGGTCAGCTCCGCGCGCCTGCCCGCGTCGGGTTCGGCGTTGGCCCGGTCGAAGGCAGCGTCGAAATCGGCGTTCGACCAGTTGCCGTAGTTCCCGAAGTCCCCGGTGCGCAGGTACTGGTAGAACTCCAGCGGGTCCGGGGTGTTGTCGTACCCGTTGGTGATGACCAGGTCCAGGCCGGCGCGCGCGCCGGGGTCGACGAAGATGCTGCTGTACGCCTCGGGGGGCACCGACTTCAGTTCGACGTCGAGGCCGATCTCCCGGCCGGCGGCCTGTACGGCGTTGGCGACGACGCTGATCTCGGGGGCGAGCGTGCTGGTGACCAGGGTGATCTTGCGGTCGGTGGCAGCCGACTCCCGGACGAGCTTCTTCGCGGCGTCGATGTCGTAACCGGGTTCGGGCAGGGTGTCGTAGAGCGCGGTTGTCTTCTCCGGGGCCAGCGCCCACGCGCCGCGCGCGGCGGGGGCCTTGGCGGGGACGCCGATGCCGCCGGTCGCGGCCTTGATGATGTTCTTCCGGTCGAGTGCGAGGGAGAGGGCCTGGCGCACCTTCACGTCGCCGAGCGGACCGCCGAAGTCGAGCACGGCGAGGTTCGCCGCGGCGGTGTTGGGGCCGAAGAGGACGCTGCCCCTGCCACTGGAGCGCAGTTGCCCGATCGTCGCGGGGGCCACCATGTAGCCGCCGTCGGCGGTGCCGGACAGGAAGGAGTTGGTGCGGGCCGCCGGGTCCTCGACGAAGGTGAACTTCACGATGCCGGTCCTGGGGGCGAGCCGGGGGTCCCAGTAGGTGTCGTGCTTCTTCAGGGTGATCTCGGTGCCCTGGGTCCAGGTGTCGAGGGCGTACGGCCCGGTGCAGTTGACCTTGCCCGCGGGGGTTCCGTAGTCCCTGCCGGCCCTGGCGAGGGTCGCGGCGCTCTCGATGGTGCCGGGGGAGGCGGCCATCAGCTCGTGGAGCAGGACGTCGGGCTTGGTGAGTCGGAGCGTCACCTCCATCGGTCCGGTCTTCTCGACGGCGTCGACGTTCTTGAACGTCGACGCCCAGGGAGAGCCGGTCCGGGGGTCCATCTGGCGCTGGAGGGAGGCGACCACGTCGTCGGCCGTCATGGTCGTGCCGTCGTGGAACGTCACCCCGGGGCGCAGGGTGTAGACCAGCGTGAGGGGGTCGGGGCGGTCGTACCTCACCGCGAGGCCCGGTTCGATCCTCATGTCGGGCGTGACCCGCATGAGCTGCTCGCACACGTTGGCGAGCACGGTGTTCGGCGGGTAGTCGTACGCCAGGGCGTAGTCGAGCGTGTAGGGCTCGGCGTACAGGGACCAGGTGAAGGAGTCCAGCGGGCCCTGCGCGGGCGGCGAGAGGGGGGTGACCTCGTGGTCGGTGCCGCCGGCGGTCCTGGGTGTGGTGGCGCCTGAGCAGGCGCCGGTGGTGGCCGCGAGGGCGGCGGCGCAGAGGAGAAACGCCATGGTTCGGGGCATGCGCATGCAGACCCACCCCTTTACGGGTGTAGTGACGGGCGCTGTGGGATGGAGCGAGTATTGATGCGGGAACGTTCCTGCACAAGGCTGTGCGGGAACGGTTTTGCAAAGGTCACGAGGGTGGCAGCATCAGTCGTATGACCGAAGCCTCACCGCAGGGCGGGCCGCCCTCGCCGCCCCTCCCACGCGTCCGCCTCGTCGACGTGGCCCGCGAGGCGGGCCTGTCCAAGACGACCGTCTCGGCGGCACTGAACGGCACCGGAAGGCTGTCTCCCGAAGTCCGGGAGAGAGCCCGCGAGACCGCGCGCAGGATGGGCTACCGGCCCAACGCCACCGCACGCCGGCTGCGTGCGGGGCGAGCCAGATTGATCGGATACGTGGTCGGGGAGTTCGCCGACGCCCCCTGGACCTTCCCGGAGTCGCCGTACCTCGCCCGGCTGACCGCGGCCACCGCGGCGACGTCGCTACGACGCGGCTACGCCATGGTGCTGCTGCCCGCCGGGTCCCTGCAGAGCGAGTGGGCCGATCTGTCGCTCGACGCCGTGGTCGTCGCCGACCCGGTCGCCGACGACCCGATCGTCGAGGACCTCCTCGCCGCCCGCATCCCCGTGTTCAGCGACCGCTCCGTCGAGGGACGGCCCGGGGCGTACTGGGTGGACGTGGATGCGGGCGCCGCCGTGCGCGGGGCCCTCGACCACCTCCGGGACCAGGGAGCCCGACGGCCCGTCCTGGTGGTGCCGGACAGCACCACCCGGTTCCACAGCGAGGTGTACGCCGCGCACCGGACCTGGTGCGCCGCCCGAGACCTGCCGGAACGGGTGGTACGCGTCGACGGGTCGGGCAACGGTCCCGTCGTCCGCGCTGTCGAGAGGGCCCTTGCGGCCGATCCGGCAGACGATCCGGCGGCCGACCAGGCGCGACCCGACGCCCTCCTGGTCGTGGCCGAGGCGAGTCCGCCGCTCGTCCTGGACGCGGCCCGCCGCCTCGGCTACGAGGTCCCCGGCGACCTGCTCCTCGTCTGCGTGAGCGAGGACGTCACCGCCGAGCACGCCGACCCGCCCGTGACCACTTTGAGCCTGCGGCCCGAGGCGATCGCGGAGGCGGGTATCGGCATGCTCGTGGCGGTCCTGGAAGACGGAGACCAAGGGGCGGCGGGGGTGCTCGTCCCGACCCGCCTCGACGTCCGGGCGTCATCGGTACGGTCCGCTCAGCCCGAGTACACGAGTCGGCCGCCGACATAGGTCCGCTCCACCCGGGCCTGCGCGATCTCCTGCGCGGGCGCCGTGAGGATGTCGCGGTCCAGGACGACCAGGTCCGCGAGGTTGCCGACCCGCAGGCTGCCGGCGTCGTCGTGACCGTTCACATGGGCCGCCCCGGCCGTATAGGCGGCCAGAGCGGTCGGCAGGTCGAGCCGCTGCTCGGGGTAGAAGACCCGGTCGTGGTCGGCCTCGGCGTCCCGGCGGTTCACGGCCACGTGAAGACCCGCCAGCGGATCAGGGCTGCTCACAGGCCAGTCGCTGCCCGCGACGAGGGTCGCGCCCGCGCGCACCAGGTCGCCGAACGGGTACTGCCAGGCCGCACGCTCCGGCCCCAGGAACGGGATGGTCAGGTCGTCCATCTGGGGCTCGTGGGCCGCCCACAGCGGCTGGATGTTGGCCAGGGCGCCGAGCGAGGCGAAGCGGGAGAGGTCCTCGGGGTGGACGACCTGGAGATGGGCGAGGTGGTGGCGGTTGCCGCGGTGCCCGTTGGCCGCCACCGCAGACTCGATCGCGTCCAGGGCCTCGCGCACGGCCCGGTCGCCGAGGGCGTGGAAGTGCACCTGGAAGCCGAGGGCGTCCAGCTCCGTCACGTATCCGCGCAGCGCTCCGGGCTCGACGAAACTCAGACCGGTGTTGGCGGTCGCGCAGCCGCAGCCGTCCAGGTAGGGGGAGGTCATGGCGGCGGTGAAGTTCTCCGCGACGCCGTCCTGCATGATCTTCACCGAGGTGGCGCGGAACCGTCCGGCCCTCAGCTTCTCGCGGCGGGCCACCAGTTCGGGAATCTGCTCGGCGCCGCGTGCCCGGTCCCACCACAGTGCCCCGGTCACGCGGGCGGTGAGCGAGCCGTCCCCCGCGGCGGCCATGTACGCGTCCGAGGGGTCGGGCCGGCCGTTGAGCTCACCGAGCATGGCGTCCTGCCAGCCCGTGATGCCGAGGGAGTGGAGCAGTTCCTGGGCCCGGAGCAGCCCGGCGAGGAGTTCCGCCGGCGTACTCGTCGGCAGCAGCCGGCCCACCAGCGAGGTCGCACCCTCCTGGAGCATGCCGCTGGGAGTGCCGTCCGGCTCGCGCTCGATCCGGCCGTCGGCGGGATCGGGAGTGGATGCCGTGACTCCGGCGAGTTCGAGTGCCCGGGTGTTGGCCCAGGCGCCGTGGTGGTCCCGGTTGGACAGCAGGACCGGGCGGTCCGGGACGACGGCGTCGAGCAGGTGCCGGGTCGGCAGCCCGCCCTCGAAGCTCTCCATCGACCAGCCGCCGCCGGTGATCCACTCGCGGTCGGGGTGCGCGTCCGCGTACGCGCGGATCAGAGCCAGGTAGTCGTTCACGCCGACGGTCCCGGTCAGATCGCACTCGGCCAGTTCCACCCCGGCGAAAGCCGGGTGCATGTGGGCGTCCTGAAAGCCGGGGAGCAGCAGCTTCCCCGTCAGGTCGACCACCTCGGTGTCGGGGCCCACGAGTTCCCGTACCTCGTCGTGGCCGACGGCCGTGATCCTGTCGCCGGTGACGGCGAGCGAGGTGGCCCGGGTGCGGGCCGGGTCCACCGTGAAGACGGGGCCGCGGGTGAAGACCAGATCGGCCTTGGCCATTCGAAAGCTCCAGAGCGTGAGGCGACGGGGTGGCGCCATGGAACCGGCAAGGCGGTTTACACGTCAATGGTGTTGTCGTAAGGTCCCGGCCATGTCCGAACGTGTCATCCCCGAAGGCGGACGCCGGCGCCGCCGCCCCACCAAGCAGGGTGCCGTCCTCTCGGAGCAGCTCATCGTCGAGACAGCGCTGAGGCTGGTCGCGCAGCACGGCGCCGAAGCACTCTCGGTGCGCAGGCTGGGCGCCGCGCTCGGCGCCGACCCGAGCGCGCTCTACCGCTACTTCCACAACACCGACGCCCTCCTCCTCGCCCTCGCGGACGAACTCATCGGCAGGGCGCAGGAGGGCTGGCGGGCGACCGGAGACTGGCGCGAGGACCTGCGCTCGATGGGCCTGCGGATCCATGCCTGCTACCTCTCCCACCCGCAGGCCGCCGTCCTCGGGGCGTACCGCACCACGGGACGCCCCCACGAGACCCGGGCCGTCGAGCGCATCCTCGGCATCCTGCGCTCGGCCGGCTTCCCGTATCCCCTCGCCGTCCGCGCCTACCACGCGTTCGTCGACCAGGCCCTGGCGTTCGCGGCCCAGGACGCCGCCGCGCTCGCTCTGCCGAAGGCCGCCCGGGAGGCGGACGAGGCGGTCTGGAACTCGGTCTACGGGAGGCTGTCGGCCGACACCCACCCGCACATCGCCGCGGCCTTCCCACTGCTCGCCGCCGACATGCGTGACAGCGGTTATCCCTTCGCCCTGGAGCTGATGCTCAGCGCGATGGAGGCGCTCCGTCCGGCGGCGACCGAGGGCTGAGGCGCGCCCGCCCCGTGGGTGCGCCGGTCAGGACAGGGCCCGCCAGGCCTCGTTCAGTGCGGCGCGGAACGCGGCGGTCTGCTCGGGGCTCAGGCCGGCGGTCATACGGGCCTCGATGCGGCGTGCCGGCTCGGCATACTCGGCGAGCAGCCGCCGCCCGGGATCGGCGAGCAGGATCAGACGTTCGCGGCGGTTGGCCGGATTGGGCTCACGGCGGATCAGGCCCCGGCTCTCCAGGGCCCGGACCATGTCGGCCATCGACTGGGCGGTGACGAAGGAGTCGCGGGCCAGTTGCGCCGCGGAGATTCCGTCGTGCCGCTCCAGCACTGTCAGGGCGGTGTACTGCAGCGCCGTGACCCCGGCGGGCTTGAGCAGCTCCTCCAGCCTGGCCCTTACCACCAGTTCCGTTCTCTTGACCAAGTAGAGCAGTGACGTGCTCACGTTCGTCCTCCCGTCGTGGCGGCTCGTGCGGGGCCGCTCGTGCCGCGGCCGGTGCCGTGTCGCCGCGACGGCGGCGCATCCGCACCCTAGGCATCCGCACCCTAGGCATCCGCACCCTAGGCATCCGCACCCTAGGCATCCACACCCTAGGTCATTGACAGGAATCCTGCTGATTGCCCAGACTGCGTTCATCAGGATTCCTGTCGATCCCGGCTTGTGTCGGCGCTCTCGGCATGTCGTATCCCACCACTCTCGAGAGGCACCTCTCATGGATCTTCAGGGCAAGGTCGCCGTCGTCACCGGCAGCGGACGCGGCCTCGGGCTGGCGTACGCGCAGGCCCTCGCCGCCGCGGGCGCCGCCGTCGTCGTCAACGACATCGACCGGGGCACGGTGGACGCCGCCGTCGCCTCGATCACCTCCCGGGGCGGCAGGGCGGCCGGCGTCGTCGCGGCCGTGGGCGACAGCGAGGCGGCCCAGCGCCTCGTGGACACGGCGGTCGGGGAGTTCGGGCGCCTGGACATACTCGTCGCCAACGCCGGCATCCTGCGCGACCGCGTGCTGTGGAAGATGACCGACGAGGACTTCGACGACGTCGTCCGCGTCCACCTGCGCGGCACGTTCACCTGCGCCCGCGCCGCCGCCGTCCGCATGCGCGAGCAGGGCACCGGCGGCCGACTCGTGCTGATCTCCTCGCCCGCCGGCCAGCGCGGCAACTTCGGCCAGACCAACTACGCCGCCGCCAAGGCCGGCATCGTCGCCATGGCCCGCACCTGGGCCATGGAACTGGGCCGCTCCGGTGTCACCGTCAACGCCGTCGTTCCGGTCGCCGCCACCGAGATGACCCGGACCATCCCGGCGTTCGCCCCCGTCATCGAGGAGTCCGAGCGCACCGGCGAGCCCCTGCCCGACTGGCTGCGCAAGGATGAGGGCCTCGGCACCGTGGAGGACGTCGCAGGCCTGATCACCTTCCTGGCCTCGGACGCCTCCGACGCGGTGACCGGGCAGGCCATCGGCATCGGCGGCGACCGGCTGGCCCTGTGGGCGCATCCAAAGGAGAAGGCGGTCGCCCTCGCCGACGGAGGCTGGAGCGGCGACGCCATCGCCGCGGCGTGGCCGGACGGAGTCGGCGCCGAGCCCGAGACCTACGGAATCCCCGCGCCCCAGGCCCCGGTGGCGTGAGATGGCCGACCGCAGCCACGACCTCGCACTCGACCTCGACGCGCTGACCGCCATCGACGTGCACACCCACGCGGAGGTCTCCAAGGACGGCCACGGGGCCCTCAGCCCCGAGCTGTTCGGCGCGTCCGAGGCCTACTTCAAGGCCCACGGCCACCGGCAGCCCACCATCGAGGAGATGGCAGCGCACTACCGGGAACGCCGGATGGCAGCCGTCGTCTTCACGGTCGACGCCGAGCACGCCACCGGCCACCCGCGGATCTCCAATGAGGAGATCGCCGAGAGCTGCGCCGCCCATGCCGACGTCCTGATCCCGTTCGCCAGCGTCGACCCGCACAAGGGCCGCGCGGGGGTTCGTGAGGCCCGACGCCTGGTGGAGGCGTACGGGGTGCGCGGTTTCAAGTTCCACCCCAGCATCCAGGCCTTCTCCCCGGACGACCGCCTCGCCTATCCGCTGTACGAGGCCATCGAGGAACTCGGCGTACCGGCTCTCTTCCACACCGGCCAGACCGGGATCGGCGCCGGCGTCCCGGGCGGTGGCGGCATCCGGCTGAAGTACTCCAACCCGATGGCCGTCGACGACGTCGCCGTCGACTTTCCCGAGCTGAGGATCGTCCTCGCCCACCCCTCCTTCCCCTGGCAGGACGAGGCGCTCGCGGTCGCCACCCACAAGCCGCACGTCTACATCGACCTGTCCGGCTGGTCGCCCACGTACTTCCCGCCGCAGCTGGTGCGCTACGCCAACACCCTGCTGCAGGACAAGGTCCTCTTCGGCTCCGACTTTCCGGTCATCACCCCCGACCGGTGGCTCGCGGACTTCGCCGGCCTCGACATCAAGCCCGAAGTCCGCCCGAAGATCCTCAAGGAGAACGCCGCCCGCCTGCTCGGCCTGTCCACCCACTGAAGGGAACGCTCGTGCTGAACCAAGGCATCGGCTCCTGGCCGGCGCGCCGGGCCCGCAAGACACCCGACCGGGCCGCCGTCGTCCACGGGGACCACACCCTGACCTACCGGGACCTCCACCGTCGCGTCCTGCGGCTCGCCCACGGCCTGCGCGCCCTCGGCGTCGGCAGCGGCGACCGGATCGCCTACCTCGGTCCCAACCATCCGGCCTTCCTGGAGACGCTGTTCGCCGCCGGAACGCTCGGCGCGGTCTTCGTCCCCCTCAACACTCGCCTGGCCGCCGCGGAGCTCGCCCACAACCTCTCCGACTCGGGCAGCACCGTCCTTGTCTACGCCCCTGAGCAGGCCGCGGCCGCGCACGCCGCCGCCGTCGGGGCGGGGGTGCACCACCGCATCGCGCTCGACGGAGCCGACGAGTCCGGCGACGGCGCCCTCGGGTACGAGGAGTTGCCGGCGGGCGCTCCCGACGAGTCCCTGGACGTGGCCGTACGCCCCGAGGACCCGTGCATGATCATGTACACCTCCGGGACCACGGGCCGACCCAAGGGGGCCGTCCTCTCCCACGGCAACATCATCTGGAACAGCGTCAACGTCCTCGTCGACACCGACCTCACCGCCGACGAGGTGACCTTGGTGGTGGCCCCGCTGTTCCACGCCGGAGCCCTCAACATGACCTGCCTGCCCACCCTCCTCAAGGGCGGCCGGGTGGTGCTGCTTCCGGTCTTCGACGCCGATCTGGTCCTCGACACCGTCGAACGCCGACGCGTCACGTACCTGTTCGGCGTCCCCACGATGTACGACGCCATGGCCGCCCGGCCGCGCTGGGCGAACACTGACCTCTCCAGCCTGCGCACCCTCAACTGCGGCGGTGCACCGGTCCCGGCCCGCACCATCGCCGCGTACATCGAGCGCGGCCTCGCCTTCAGCCAGGGCTACGGCATGACCGAGGCGTCCCCCGGCGTCCTCTTCCTCGACCGGGAGCACACGGCGGCCAAGGCCGGCTCCGCCGGCGTCCCGCACTTCTTCACCGACACCCGCATCGTCAGGCCCGACGGGAGCGACACCGCGCCCGGCGAACGCGGCGAGATCCTCGTCCAGGGCCCCCACGTCATGACCGGTTACTGGAACCGGCCCGAGGACACCGCGGCAGCCTTCACCGACGGCGACTGGCTGCGCACCGGCGACATCGCCCGCACCGACGCCGACGGCCACGCCTACCTCGTCGACAGGGTCAAGGACATGTTCGTCTCCGGAGGGGAGAACGTCTACCCCGCCGAGGTGGAGGCCGCGCTCCTCGACCACCCCGCCGTCGCCGAATGCGCGGTCATCGGTGTCCCCGACCCGGTCTGGGGTGAGGTCGGCCGGGCCGTCATCGTCCTCAGGTCGGAATCCGTCCTCGCCGACGTCGGCGAGGAGGACCTCCTCGGCCACTTGCTGGGCAGGCTCGCCAAGTACAAGATTCCGAAGTCGGTCGTCCTCGCGGGCAGCCTGCCCCGTACGGCCTCCGGGAAGATCGCCAAAGCCGCAGTCCGAGACGGTTTCACCACCGGTCCCGCCGAACTCCCCACACCCTGAGCGGACTTCGAGCAGGACGATGCCCCAGAGCGCGTTCAGCGCCGCCCGCCCCATCGAAAGGCCTTCGCATGCCCATCACCCTCGCCGACGGACTCGGCGCACTCACCTCCCTCAGCGGAGCCGACCTCGGTCGCACCGAGTGGATCGAGATCACCCAGGACCGGGTGAACACCTTCGCCGACGCCACCGACGACCACCAGTGGATCCACACGGACCCGGAGAAGGCCGCGGACGGGCCCTTCGGCGGCCCCATCGCCCACGGCTACCTCACCCTCTCCCTGATCATCCCGCTCTTCGGCGAGCTGCTCGGCATCACCGGCACCACGATGAGCGTCAACTACGGCCTGGACAAGGTCCGGTTCCCCAGCCCCGTCCGCGTCGGCGCGAAGATCCGCCTCCACGGCCTCGTCGGTACGGTGGAGGAGGTCAGGGGCAACGGCGTGCAGATGCCGGTCACCTTCACCGTCGAGGTCGAGGGCAGTGACCGGCCGGCCTGCGTCGCCGAGGCCGTCTACCGCCACTACGCCTGACCCGCTCCCGGGCCGACCGCGCCACGAGAACGAGCTGACGGTGCCGGCCACCACGCACACGTGGTGGCCGGCAC